>CAYTZE010000012.1:0-9943 GCA_964442415.1 uncultured Candidatus Saccharibacteria bacterium | reverse complement strand
CTAGATAATCTCGCTCGGTCCTTTTGTTATCATCCTTTTTCTTTTCGTTTTCAGGATCTGCCATTACTAAGTCGTAAAGATGCCTCAATTTGCTCTCTAATAATGGGTTTGCTACTAACCTGGCCTGTGAAAAGATACGATTAATCTTTTGTTTTCTTTCATATTCAGATACTTCAATTTTTATTTTATCAGCAAAGTTGTGAAGATTCACTTTTTCTGGCCAGAATGCCATACCAAGCTCTTTTATAAATTCCGTATAGATTTTCTTTCGTGCAGTAAAAAGTAGTTCTGATCTCGTTCTCTTCTTAGTTAAAAAATGGGAAATTATTATACCGAATATTGTCCCCAATCCTCCGATTATTAAGTTGACTGTTGTTTGATCTATAGTTGTCATTTGTGGTGTGATAATACCATAAATATTATTGACTCGGAGGCCTCAACTCTAACCGTCTAAAGGTGCTAGAATACCCTTATTACATCTAGTCGTCTGGATACTGAACTCATGATTCCTGTCAAATGTTACAATCAACCCCCATGAATAATATCACCGTATCAGTAGTCGTTAATAACACAATCTAAAAAGTTTGGTATGACCGCTCAAATCTCATGATATAATAGTGACGTATCAATTAAATTTACTCACATGATGTACGGATTATCTGATGGTCTGCCAAATTTTGTACCGTGGATGTTTGGACTCGGGTTTCTCGGGTTGGGTTTTGTGGTTATCCTCGCCATAGCATCCATAGTTCTCAAGGGATATGCTCTATGGCATGCGGCTCGTCGTAGTGAAAAGGGGTGGTTCATCGCGCTCCTCATCATCAATACTCTTGGCATACTTGAGCTCATTTATCTGTTCTTCATTGTCGGCAAGTGGCACAAATTCACAAACGATAGTGTGCCACCTTCGAGTCCATCACCAACTCCGCAAGCGTAAAATTCAGATTGGATCATATGGTAACAGTATTCTGTATAGGTGTTGTCATAGCATTCATCACTTCTATACCTGTTGGTCCAGTCGGATTCTTGTGCATATCTAGAACTATCGCTCATGGTAGATGGGCCGGATTCATAGGTGCGCTAGGTGCATCTCTGGTCGATGTACTATTTGCAGTGATCGCAGCATATAGCCTCACCAGTGTTATGAAATTCATAGAAATATATGAACCTATCTTGCATGGCATAAGCATCATCACTATCACCATATTGGGCATATATTTCTTGAAGACTAAATCTCAGATCGATGAAGTTCATAGTAGTCCCATCAAGAATGCCGAAGGATTTCTAGCATCTGCATTCTTGAATATTACCAATCCGTTCGCCATCTTCAGCTTCTTCACGTTATTCGCGCTCGCGGGTATAGGTCAAGATGTGCGACACGGAGCAGTCGCTCTGTCACTAGTACTCGGAGTCTTCGTTGGCGCTTGTCTATGGTGGCTCACACTCTGTTCGGCGGCAGTCAGATTTCAGCATCACATGAATCAGCGCACCTTCACAGCCTTGAATAGGGGATTTGGTCTACTCATGATCGCGCTATCTATTTTTCTTTTGTTCAAATTCACGCTAGTATAGAGCCATGAAAGTAACTGTCGACAAATCTCGTATCGAGGAGATCCTTGCGCGAGGCACACTCACTGATGCCTATCCGTCCAAGGATGAGCTCATTAAGAAGCTACTATCTGGGGAGCGTATCAAGATATATTATGGGCTCGATCCCACATTTACAGCTATACATCTCGGTCATGCCAAGAATATGATATTCCTCGAGGAGTTGCGCGAGCTCGGGCATGAAGTCATCGTGCTTTTTGGCGATTTCACGGCGATGATAGGTGATCCGTCGGACAAATCAGCCGCACGCAAGCAACTGACACTCGAAGAAGTCGCGCATAATATGTCTAGCTGGGTAGAACAGATCAAACCATTGATCAGTTTTGATGACAAAGAGAATCCTGCTAAGATCAGACACAATAGTGAATGGCTTTCGAAAATCACTATGACAGATCTGATCAATCTGTCTTCGAACTTCACAGTCCAGCAGATGATCGAGCGTGATATGTTCGCCAAGCGTCTGAAGGCTGGCACCCCCATACATCTTCACGAGTTCCTATATCCTTTGATGCAAGGCTACGACAGTGTGGCTATGGATGTGGATGCTGAGCTGTGTGGTACAGATCAGATCTTCAATGCATTGGCCGGACGTACACTCATGAAGAGGCTCAAGAACAAAGACAAATTTGTCATTGCTTTGAATCTGATCGCCAATCCATCGACAGGTGAGCTCATGTCCAAGTCCAACGGTACAGGCGTATTCATCGATCAGACGCCAGCCAAACTTTTTGGATCTATAATGTCACTTCCAGATCCAATGATCGAACCATTGTTCGTGAATTGTACACGTATTCCTATGTCAGAAAAGGATGCGATCATGGCTACTGGACCTAGGAAGGCCAAAGCTCGCGTGGCAGCGGATATTGTCAGTCGTTTGCATGGTGCATCTGCTGCCAAGTCTGCCGAAGAGGATTTTGATAATACTTTTACGAAAGGTGGTGTACCAGATGATGTTCAGGAAATAGAATTTTCTGGAAAGGAGCCACTAGCTGATGCGCTAGTCCGTGCCGGTATAGTCTCATCCAAAGCAGAGTGGCGCAGACTTATCGATGGTGGTGGAGTAAAGAATGAGGATGATGCGAAGATCACTGATGCCAATTTCAAACCTACAAAAACAATGATCCTCAAAGTGGGTAAGCGTAGATTCGTGAAGATTGTTGTGTAGTTGTTTGGGATTTAGCTTTAGTATTTATTTAGTGTAATTCTGATTATTTTTTTTCGTGCCAGTGGAATTTACTAAAGCTTCTAGTGAGCGAGAGAAAGACCTCGAACATCCTCGAATCCAGCATTTTTTAAAGTATCAATCGCTTCTTTCATCGTGCTTCCTGTGGTGATGACGTCGTCAATGATCACTACGTAATTTTTTTGGTTTTTTTCGTGCTGGTCGAGGAATTTCCTAGCCACTTCTTCATTCACGCCGAAAATACCCTTGGCACTCTCTTGTCTATCAGCGCGACCCTTCAATGTTTGTCTATCGGCATGTAGTGTACGGATCAGTAAATCCTTCTCAAAAACCATATCGTGCCTACCGTCCCTCTCTGCAATGTTTTGGATTTCATCTAGGAGCAACTCACACTGATTGTACCCGCGCTCTTTCCGTCTTCTGTTTGTGATAGGCATAGGTATGATGAGGAGGGCAGGTACGACAAGAGATTCTGAGGGACGCTTCGGACCGAACGTAGGTGAGGGAGAACCAGCCGATGCCTCAGCAGAGGCATACGGCGTGTCCCGAACGAATCTGCTTATCGTACTTGCCCGTAGTTTCTGATGTAATGCAAACCCACCAATTGAAATAGCAGCGTGGGACTTCTTGTACTTGATATTCCAAATCATTTTTGCCACACGCTCATCTTTGTAAGCAAAAATAGAATCCATAAATTTTGAATCATTCGGAGTTATCACTAGACCAGAATAGTCTGGTGCTACAGGCAATTTCTGTAGAACTTCTTCTGGTGAATAGGAGAAAAGCTCAGTTTCAGCACTGGAAATAGGGAAGAGAGCGTCAAGAATAGTGTGGAATATATTGGTCAGGAATGTCATGGGTCGTAGTATATCGCATTTTGCTTCTTTCCATATTTGCTTCTTTACATATATAATGTAGCAATGGCATTTTTCTCTTCACTTTTCAAAAAAGAATCGAGTGTGCTAGGTATCGATATAGGTTCTTCGGCTATCAAGATCATACAGATCAAGAAGAAGCGTGGTAGAGCTGTATTAGAAACATATGGTGAGTTGGCGCTCGGACCATATGCTGGCATCGAGGTTGGTCGTGCTGCTAGTGTTCCTGCAGACAAGATCGTCGAGGCTATCAAGGATATTTTGAAAGAAGCAAAAACAACCACCAATATGTGTGGCGTAGCACTACCACTGTCATCTAGCCTCATCTCATTCATATCCGTACCACCAGTACCGGAGAAACAGATGGCAGAAGTCATCGCTATAGAAGCTCGCAAGTATATACCAGTACCACTCAATGAAGTATTGCTCGATTGGTCGGTCATCCCCAAAGAGGACGCATATGTTTCAGATGAGGATGTGACCAAACCTGACAAGAGTGGCAGTGATGTTCTAGTCGTGGCCATCCACAATCAGTATATCAACGATTATCAGTCCATCATGTCTGGGAGCGCTCTGGTGCCGAGCTTCTATGAGATAGAGATCTTCAGCTCTATACGTGCAGTCGTCGATCAGGGTGTGAGTACGGTGATGATTGTAGACATGGGTGCGCGTTCCACCAAGCTCTACATAGTCGAACGTGGCATCTTGCGAGCTTCACATATCATCAACAAAGGCAGTCAAGATATTACACTGGCATTATCCAAGTCTATGAGTATCACTGTGAATGAAGCGGAGAGCATGAAACGTACCTACGGACTGAAGGGTGGCCCCGAATACAAAGTGCTCACCGAGATCATCACTGTCAACCTAGACTATATTTTCTATGAAGCCAATGCCACACTCCTGAATTATCAAAAGAAGTTCAACAAGAACGTTAGCAAGGTGATCCTGACAGGAGGGGGAGTATTGCTCAAAGGTTTTACTGATTTGGCCAAAATCAGTTTCCAGACGGATGTCATCTATGCAGATCCTTTCGGCAAACTAGAGACACCAGCATTCCTTGCAGAAGAGTTCGCACAAGCAGGTCCAGAGTTTGCTGTAGCTATAGGTACAGCACTACGAAGGTTACAGGAACTTGAGTAGTGATGGCCCCGCAGGTAGTGACATGTGTTTTCATCCTGTTGAAGGAGACTTTGTGGTATATGGTGTACGTAGTAGCTATGTTCAACTGGATGAAAACACATGTCACTACCTGCGGGGCGTTACTTATACACAGCTATATAAGTGCATTTCTGCTATAATTGAGAGGAATTCTTATGGAAACAAAATTCCAAACCTCATTCATACCCAAGAAATCACTCATGCCTACCGCCGGCCTCGGAGGTCTAGGTGGTAGTGGGCAACCACCGCACAAGCATAGATCGAGCTTGTTCATGACTGTAGCTACACTGCTCTTCATCGCATCCATCGCAGCTGCTGGTAGCATGTTCTTCTGGAAGTCACTCCTCCTCACTTCACAGGAGAGCTACAAGAAGCAGTTGGCAGATCGTGAAAAACAGTTCAACGCCAATCTCATCGAGGAGCTCAAACGTCAGGACGTCAAGATTTCATTTGCGCAACAACTCATCAAGCAACATATCGCGGCTTCGCAGATATTCAGTATAGTCGGACTTCTGACTACCGAGCAGGTGCGATTTTTGAGTATGGATCTATCTGCTGGCGCTACACCAGGTGAGGCTATGAAAGTTAGTCTCAAGGGTTATGGTACTGATTTTATTGCGGTAGCATTCCAGTCCGATGTACTCGGCAAACTCGAACGCTATGGTCTACGCAATATCGTCAGGAATCCTATACTGTCGGATCCATCACTCAATTCCAATAGATCTGTTTCCTTCGGACTAACAGCTACTATCAATCCAGACAATCTGTCATACGAAAAGAGCATGAATCCATCTGCAAATACTGATTCTGCTAGTAGTACTACACCATAAATAACCACTATGAATCGCAACGTCACAGCTCTCATATTGATAGTCCTCGCAGGTGGGGTGTATCTGACATTTACTAGTGCCAAACTCGATGAGATCAAAGCTATCAAGTTGGTCAATGATGAGTACACTACTGCTATAGATAATGCAGACAACCTCATCAGTCTACGTGATACAGTCTTGGCACAATACAAGGATCTCGATGAGGCAGATCGTATCAAGCTAGACAAGATGTTGCCCAATACTGTCGACAATATACGCTTGGTGATCGATCTAAATGACATAGCTCGTAGACGAGGATTGGATTTCAAGAATGTCAAAGCCATCGCAGCTAGTGTGGCACAACAACAGTCAGCACCTCGTACACAATCAGCCGGTGCAGTACTAGCAGTACCACAAAATAATGGCACAATACCTACACCAATACTCGATACAGTCACTGTCTCATTTAGTACTTCTGCTACGTATCAGCAGTTCATGGATCTGCTCCGCGATCTCGAGATCAACCTACGTATCATGGATTTGACACACCTTACAGTCACTGCAGGTACAAATGGCATTTATGATTTCGGTGTAGAATTCAAGACATATTGGCTACGTCAACAATAAACTATCATGAAGACTCAATCTAGTTCAAAGAAAACAATCTATAGTGCCGTTGTCATCATCGGAGCTTTGATAGTGACGTTCTATCTATTTTCGAAAAATTCAACACCGTCATCCACTGATAGTTTAGTGCAAGTACAAAACACACCTGATGCATCTGCAGCTAGTGCACGCATCCTGAACTTGCTCAATCAGATAAAGTCTCTCAAGATCGATACCACTCTCTTTAGTGATCCTGCTTACAAGACCTTGGTTGACTACTCTGTGAGTATCCCTGAGGTCAATGTTGGTAGACCAAACCCATTTGCGCCAATACCTGGCTTCATCGAATCACCTGCACCAGCAGCGAAATAATCATGGTGCTAGTTCTATATAGTAGTGTATCTCGAAACCAAAATGTTGTTACGATAGATTTGTAGCCTAATCAACTCTTCACTATGTCAGTCCTAGATATTCTCCTACAAAAACAGTCCATCACCAAGGAGATCATGCGCAATGTGCGCAAGCAGATGTCATCTGGATCATCGCTTGATGATGCACTTATCGCAGCAGGCGTGAAGCCTCAAGATATAGTGCTGGCTAGAGGGGAGTTCTTGAATATTCCAGTTCGTGCCATTGACGACAACTCTGTACCTTTCGAAGTACTAGACTATATTCCTGAGGAGTCAGCGACTCATTATCACTTTGCCCCTATAGGTCTAGTCGATGGTACTCTAGAAGTAGGCATAGTCGATCCAGACAACATGGAGGCTCGTGATGCATTGAGTTTCTTGGCCTCAAAGAAGAATATTCCGTACAAGGTATTCCTGATCACTAGTGATGATTTTGCCAAAGTGATCGAGATGTACAAAGGTATCACTGGTGAAGTTTCCAAGGCTCTTTCGGAGCTTGAGTCTGAACTATCAGTGGATACTAGTGATGCTATCAAGAAGGAGGAGCTAAATACGAAAGATGGTGGCAAAGGCAAAGACGGCAAATCAGAAGAAACACTGATCATCGAAGATGCACCAGTGGTCAAGATCGTGGCTACGATCGTACGTTATGCAGTAGAAGGGGAAGCTTCTGACGTGCATATAGAACACATGCGAGACAAGATCAGGGTTCGATTCCGCGTAGATGGTATCTTGAATACATCACTCATCCTACCTCCACAGGTGCACTCAGCAGTGGTAGCGCGCATCAAAGTGCTCTCCAATATGCGTCTCGATGAGAAGCGCAAACCGCAGGATGGTCGTTTTTCGGCCAGAATTGACGGTCGCCGTATCGATTTCCGTGTTTCTACATTCCCGTCATACTATGGTGAGAAGGTTGAAATGCGTATCCTCGATCAGGCGCGTGGCATCAAAGGTCTAGATCAGATCGGTCTTTCTGCCAAAAATCTCGTCACATTGCGTGAGGCTATCAACAAACCATATGGCATGATCCTGGTGACAGGTCCTACAGGATCTGGTAAATCTACGACACTATATTCTATTTTGAGCGAAGTAGATCGTGAGAGCTACAACGTTCTATCTCTCGAAGATCCAGTGGAATATCAGATGGAGGGAGTCAGTCAGTCCCAAGTCAGACCGGAGATAGGTTATGACTTTAGTTCTGGATTGCGTACTACACTTCGCCAAGACCCAGATATCATCATGGTGGGTGAGATCCGTGACAAGGAGACTGCACAGCTGGCTGTCCAAGCTGCGCTCACTGGTCACCTAGTATTCTCGACTCTGCATACGAACAATTCGGCAGGCGTCATACCACGTCTCATAGATATGGGAGTTGATCCTTA
The DNA here is from genome assembly GCA_964442415.1 of uncultured Candidatus Saccharibacteria bacterium. GTDB lineage: Bacteria > Patescibacteriota > Minisyncoccia > Phycocordibacterales > PALSA-1337 > C7867-002. The sequence continues at coordinate 1,906 of CAYTZE010000012.1, read as the reverse complement.
TCTGATCGCGCCTACACTCATCCTTGCAGTGGCACAACGTCTCGTAGGACTGCTACCTGCAGGTAGTGGTGAACCTGTACCTGTGGAGGGAAGTTTGAAGGCTATGATAGATAGACAGTTCGCTGATCTGCCAGCAGAATACAAGAAGGACATACCTTTTGCAGATACTCTCTACAAGATCAAGCCTACCCCCGAAAATCCCAAGGGTACTCGAGGTCGTATGGCAGTATTCGAAATGTTCAGCATGGACAAAGAGATCGAGCAGGCAATACTTACCAATCCAACAGAGTCATCGATTTTGAAGATCGCTAGATCAAAGGGCATGATATCACTAAAGGAGGATGCACTCATAAAAGCCTTTAGGAAAGAGATACCGATAGAAGAAGTCAATAAGCTCTAAATAAGAGCAAGAAACAAGATACAATAACCAAACTTTGGCAGCTAAGGTTTGGTCTTTGTATCTTGGTTATCGTGTCTTTTTTCAAGTTTCTTCAATATTTATACACATACGACGTCAATAATTTCTTGCTATAATACCTACTATGACAGATCAACCAACACAGACAGTTCCACCTAATGGCAAGAAAATACTACTAGTAGACGATGATCGCTTCCTGCTCGATATGTATGCCATCAAGTTCACCAAGACTGGTTATGAGGTCAAGACTGCTGACTCTACTGATGGCGCACTAAAGCTAGTCAGAGATGGCTACGCTGCCGACGCCATTCTAGCTGATATCGTCATGCCTGGCATGGATGGTCTAGAACTGGTGATGACTATACGCAAAGAGAAGCTCATACCGAATGCTGTCGTGATCATGCTGACCAATCAGGGCTCATCAGACGATATATCTCGAGCCAAGAAGCTCAATGTCGATGGATATATCGTGAAGGCTACGACTATACCATCGGAGGTATTGGTAGAGGTGGAGAGAATTATCAAAAGCAAGAAGTAAAATTTGACCTATGGACTACAAAAAAGAAATAGATGATCTCGTGAATCTGATCCTCAAAGAGGGTGCGTCTGATCTGCACTTGTCATCTGGAAGGACACCTGTAGTGCGTGTTTCTGGCAACCTCATTCCACTTGTGAAGAAACCAGTCCTTACAGATGCAGATATGAAGGGCTTTCTAGGTATTTTTCTGAATGCTTCTAGTAAAGCTCTGATGGAAAGTCAAAAGGATATTGATTTTTCATACAGTTTGACGCATGCTCGTTTTCGCGGCAATGCCTACTATCATCAGGGTGTCGTATCTATAGCTCTACGTCTCATCCCCAAGGCTATACGTACTCTTTCTGAGCTAAATCTGCCACCGATATTGGAATCATTTACACGTAAACCACAAGGATTCTTCCTAGTAGTGGGACCGATCGGACAGGGCAAGACTACTACCTTGGCGACATTGATAGAAATGATCAACCAAACTAGAACTGAGCACATCATGACTATAGAGGACCCTATTGAGTACCTTTTTGACTCCAAAAAGTCCATCGTTGATCAGCGTGAAGTGCGCTTCGATACGCCAGATTTCCATACAGCGCTCACCGCTATGTTCCGTGAGGATATCGATGTGTGTATGGTGGGTGAGATGCGTGACAACAACACTATAGCGACTGCAGTGACGGCTGCTGAGACTGGTCATTTGATCTTTTCTACTCTCCATACCAACAACGCTGCACAGACCATCAATCGTATCATCGACTCATTCCCGCCAAATCAGCAAGATCAGATCCGTATCCAGCTCGCAGGTTCACTTTCTGGTATATTTTCACAGCGCCTCATCCCTCGTATTTCTGGCGGGCTCATTCCTGCATATGAGCTCCTGATCAACAACACTGCTGTCTCCAACCTCATTCGTGAGAAGCGCATCCATGAGATCAATACTGTTATTGAGACCAGTTCAC
>CAYTZE010000011.1:0-10036 GCA_964442415.1 uncultured Candidatus Saccharibacteria bacterium | reverse complement strand
CTCACATAGGATCTGCCCGACCATCAGCGCGTACACAGATGGCGATCGCTGTCGCAGAGAATTTCATAAGTTTTTTCGAGACAGGTAAAGCCAAAAATCCACTCTACTAACATGAATTCATCCGACAAGAAAACAGTTGCACTCATCGTCCTCGATGGTTGGGGTTATAGTGAGTTGAAGGAGCACAATGCTATCGCGGCAGCCAATAAACCATTCTTTGACTCGCTTTGGAGCAAATATCCACACGCACTCCTCCAAGCGAGTGAGGAGCATGTTGGTCTGCCCAAGGGTCAGATGGGTGATAGTGAGACTGGTCATCATGTCATGGGTGCAGGCAGGATCCCAGAAAGTGACCTTATGCGTATTTCAAGTGCAGCTACGAATGGACAATTTGAACAAAATGAAAGTTTCAAAAGATTATTTGCTCATGTGACCAAGAATAATTCTGTACTCCATGTAGAAGGGATGCTTGGTCCAGGTGGTATACATAGTCACACTGATCATCTATATGCATTTTTGCGCGCTGCAAAGTCGGCAGGAATGAAGAAGGTGGCGATACATGTCTTCACAGATGGTCATGATACGCCACCACAGTCGGCTGCTGGATACATTCGAGAGTTACAGAATTTCATCGATAAGTTGGGAATCGGCTTTATAGCTACAATTACAGGTAGATATTTTGCTATGGATCGTGACAACAATTGGGATCGCGTAAAGCGCGCTGAAGAGGCAATATTCGAATGCAAGGGCAATGTATGTCATATCAAGGATCAGGATCTGTTGATAGAACAACTATATGCCAATGATCATATTGATGACAATCTTATTCAGCCTATTGTTTGTCTTGATGACAAGAACAATGCTTGTGGTATACGTGAAAATGACGGAGTTTTCTTTTTTAATTTTCGACCTGATAGAGCAAGAATGCTCTCCAAAATAATCGCAGATCGTGCCAACAAAAGTAACATATATTTTGTAACAATGACTCAGTATGATGCTGGACTAGCGGTGGATGTAGCATTCCCGCCAGAAATACTCGCGCATACACTTGGTGAAGTGGTTTCTGATGCAGGTCTGAAGCAAGTCCACATCGCCGAATCAGAGAAGTTCGCACATGCTACCTATTTCCTGAATGGTGGCCGAGAAAAGCCATATCCTGGTGAGGAGGACATCCTTGTGCCGAGCATAAAAGAGCTGGATGGCAAGCCAGTAGAGAGTAACGATATGGTTCCAGAGATGAGGTCAGTAGGTATAGCAGACGAAGCTTTGAAACAGATAGAAAATGGAACTGATTTTATTTTTATAAATTTTGCCAATGCTGACATGGTAGGTCATACCGGCAACGAATCAGCGATCGTGAAAGCCATCGAAGCAGTCGACCGTGCGCTAGCCCGTGTTATCCCTACACTCCTTGCAAAGGGTGGTGTGGCACTCATAACTGCAGATCATGGCAATGCCGAAATGAATATCGATAGTGGAACTGGTGTGAAGCATACCTCACATACCCTGAATCCTGTGCCGGTCATCGTCACTAGAGAGGGAATTCATCTGAAAGATGGAGGTTTGGCTGATGTGGCACCGACTATCCTCGCACTATGTAACCTACAGAAGCCTGCAGAAATGACAGGTATGAATCTGATACAATAATCTCATGTCATCAAAAGCTCAAATCGTCTCCACTATTGGACCAGCATCATCAGATGTGAATATTATTTTTGACATGATCAGCCATCAGATGGATGTGGCGCGTCTCAATATGGCCTGGTGTGATCTGAAGACTCATGCAGAGCATATCAAGGTGATTCGTGATGCGGAAATAAAAGTAGGACGAAAAGTCCTGATACTTATGGATCTTCCTGGGCCACGTATCCAGAATGTTGGTAGCCATACGTATGATTCAAGTTCCATTTCAGCAATAACAGAAGAAGATAGAGAGTGTATCCGTTTTGGTGTTGAGCAAAAAGTAGACTATATTGCTGTTTCTTTTGTTGGTGATGCTCAAGATATTGTATTGTGTCGCGAAATTATCGCTAAAAATGGAGGTACCCAACCAGTGGTAGCCAAGATTGAACGCAAGAAAGCACTCGAAAATCTCGAGAGTATTATCAAAGTGGCTGATGCAGTCATGGTTGCGCGCGGTGATCTCGGTGAAGAGATCCCCCTCGAACAAGTACCTTTTGCACAAGCAACTATCATCGAGAAGGCAAAGATGATAGGTAAACCCGTGATTGTGGCGACTCAGATGATGCTCACTATGACTGAGCATAATATACCTACTCGTGCCGAAGTGACCGATGTTGCAAATGCTATTCTCCAAGGTGCAGATGCGGTTATGCTCTCAGAGGAAACTGCCTCTGGCAAATATCCAGTAGAGTCGGTTGCGATGATGGAGAAGATTGTCCTCGAGGCTGAGAAGCATCTGAGTGGTGAGGACTCGATGCACCATCTCTAAAACTCCTTATTTATAGAGCTATCTCGCAGATACCCGCAACGCAAGCTAACTCCTTCTTCACATCCAACTCATCAGTTTTCTCATAGGTAATTATCTTTGAATAATCTATATGCTCTAGTCTCTTGGCGAGTTCAAGATACTTCCTCTCATCGATAGCTTCGTATGGTGCTAGTTGGTAGACGTGGTTGTCACGTGGCAAGAATGATAGGCCACCAACTATGTCCCAGTTTTTGTAGATCCAATTTGCCACCTCGATCCATTCATTGTCGCCTATAGAAACAGTCACAGAGGGATTGTGCTCTGTGTAGTGAGTCTTCACTATCTTCCAGTGCTCGAGTTGATCTATGGCAGTCAGGTCATTCTTGAATATAGAACCAGCTGGTGCCTTCACGGGGAATTCTAGGACATATGTAGATGCACTATCTTTGGGTTGTCCTACTTCTGGATGATAGGGGACACCTTGATCTTTGAGCATCTTGAAGAGTGAGTCTGTAGCTGATATGCGTACTCGACGGATGTAGTATGGCGCATGGCGAGGGTGCATACCCGATGAGCAGTCTACAGTCTGCGACAGAGTACCAGATGGCTTCACAGCAGTGGCACAAGTCGAGGCATTGATGCCAAATTTTTTAGCATATAACTGATTGATTTTGATGACTTCTTTCTTGAGTCGCTCGAGTACCTTCGGATCTCTGACAGTCGGACAGTCCCACTGACCAGTTATCGATACGCCGAGTAGTGCTTCTTCGCTGCAACGATCCTTCCATTCCTTTGATAGATAGGGAAAGTTTGTCAGACTAGATTGGTATGTTCCGAGGATTGTTGCTAGCCGTATTTTGCGCAATAATGTCGCTTCAGTATCTTCGACCCTGGCTACGACTTCGGATAGATTGCAGAATTGTTTTGACTGCAAAATAATTTCTCCACACGGATTGGTGCCGATAGGTCCAATGATATTTTTGCCAGAAGGGTCGAAGTAGCCTTCGTATTTTCTGAGCAGACTGACCCTTCTTTCTGGGAGAGTAGTAGCTAGTGATCCTCGGTTGAATATACCACGCTCACCAGAGCCAGACTTCATAAGTGCAGTCCACTCATCGATAAACTCAGTATTTGTTGGTTTCTGCATGTATACAGCAGAGTTGTTGGCTAACATTCTTTGTGGTTCATTGATGTAGAATGCTCCTTTCTTTGCATCGCGAATGTCGTTGTCATCAAGGTCAGAGAGAGAAATCATGGCACTTCTTCTGACACCACCAGCAACTACACAATCTCCGATCATGCAGATGATGTCGTGCACATCAATATTACGTAGTCTTCGTCCTTGCCTTGCCAACATTTTTTCTCGCGTGAAGTTGAGAAGTCTGCGCAGAGGTTCGGGTCCTGATGCCTTCCCACCCATAGTCTTCAACCTAGCTCCAGCTGGACGGAGTAGGGAATAGTCGAAGTCTATATCATTGCCAGCCGCCCAGATAGTCATGGCGGTGACCAGGGCGTCAGCCCAACCCTCCTTACTGTCAGGAATGATATGAGTCGACAACTTCTTGCCAGTTTGCAGATTGATCTGGGGAAATTTTTGTACATTTTGACTCTCGACTGACCATCCTGCACCAGTTCCACACATCGATACATACATGATCTCTGCCAAGTCCCTGAAGCTCTCTGGAGCTATGTACGAGCAGTTGTATGCGCAGACGTGAGTCTTGCGTGCTGCCTGTCCAGAAAATTGGAGGAGTCTCATTGACGGCATAGCTTGTTGGTTCAGGATCCCATCACGAATTTCTGCGTATTCAGAACTCTTGAGCTTGTTCCCCAGATTTTCTTTCATGAACGATATGTATCGATCCACCGTCTCGATCCAGGTCTCTCTTCGACTTTCTTCGGCGATCCAGCGTGAATATGAACGGTAATAGACGAACTCTCCGAGTGAATTCTTGAAATATTTCTTGCTCTCTTCAGCCAACTTCTTGACCTTTTGTGGCACACGTAGACCCTTGGCTCGCAATTTGGCCCTATTCTCTCTATATAGGATATAGTTTTTGGCCGTCTTCACATATTCTGAAAGTATCAACTCTTTTTCTACTGTATCTTGTATGCCCTCGACTGTCGGAATAAAGTTCTTGTATTTTTTTGTGATACGAAGAGCATCAGCGTAAACTTTTGTAGCGATTATCCCGGCTTCTTTTTCTGAACCCTCCTCGCTAGCTATCATCGCCTTATTTATCGCATGTGTGATTTTCAGGACATCAAATGGAACAACAGACCCGTCTCTTTTCTGGATCGTACTAACCGTAGTTTCTGTGCTTGTTGCTTTATTTTTTTTGGGCATAATGTGTTGTTAAGTAGTTAATTGATTACTAAACTAGTATATCAATCGCATACATGTATCACAACTGTGGAAAGATGGTGGAGAGTGGTATTTTGATACCATGTTGATATGTACACGAATATTGCTATACTGACCAATACAGATTGTATCGAAATTATGAAATCACCACTCCCACAAGAGGCATATCAGAAGAACGCCCTAATCTACAAGATTCTGGCCAATCCCAAGCGTCTAGAGATACTCAATATCTTGAAGGTCAAAGAGACCTCGGTTGAAAGTTTGCTCAAGACCACCAAAGCATCTAAAGCCAACCTATCACAGCATCTTGCCTTGCTTCGTCACAATGGTCTCGTACAGACTAGGAGGGAGGGTTTGAATATATACTACCGCATCGTCGATCCACGTATAGTTGAGCCTTGCAAGATCTTGCATGGACTTCGTCATAGACATCTTGTTACATAGTCACTTCAAATTTTTTATGTTTGTTCTGGAACAAAAATACCGAGATCTTTCGGTATTTTTCGTCGCGCATATTTGCATTTACACCTTAAAAACTTTCTTACCCCTGTATACAGCCTTCTTGCCCAATTCTTCTTCGAGACGGAGAAGTTGATTGTATTTCGCAACACGGTCAGTGCGGGACAGGGAACCAGTCTTTATTTGTCCCGTACCAGTACCCACTACAAAATCTGCAATAGTAGTGTCTTCAGTCTCACCAGAACGATGAGAAATTATCGATGTATATCCAGCTTTCTTGGCCAAATTGATGGCGTCAATGGTTTCTGAAACAGTTCCGATCTGATTGAGTTTGATCAGGATAGAATTGCCCACTTGCTCCTTGATGCCTCGAGCCAGTCTTTCAATATTCGTCACGAACAAGTCATCACCGACGATCTGTACCTTCTTGCCCAACCTCTTTGTAAGTGTTGCATATCCAGCCCAATCGTCCTCAGCCAGTCCATCCTCGATCGAAGCAATAGGATATTTTGTGCACCAGTCAGCATAGAAGTTGATCATTTCATCCGAAGTGAGGGAACGATTCTCACAGGCGAGGTGATACTTTCCATCTTTGTAGATTTCTGTTGCAGCAACATCGAGTGCAAGCATGATATCTTTCCCTGCGATGTAGCCAGCATTCTTCACTGACTCTAGGATGATCTCGATAGCTGCTTCATTGGATGGCAGGGAAGGAGCAAAGCCACCTTCATCGCCGACTGTAGTTGAGAGTCCCTTGTCGTGGAGGATCTTCTTGAGTGCGTGGAATATTTCTGCACCCATACGGAGCGCCTCCTTGAAGGATTTTGCACCGACAGGCATGATCATGAACTCCTGAAAGTCAGTGGACTTCTCAGCGTGTTTTCCACCGTTCAGAATATTCATCATAGGCACTGGTAGCTGGATCTCATTCTTGGTCTTGGCGATCGCATAGAAATACTTGTAGAGAGGGATCTTCTTGCTCTGTGCTACTGCACGTGAGAATGCCATAGAAACGCCGAGGATAGCATTGGCACCAAGCTTTCCTTTGTTTGTTGTGCCATCAAGTTCAATCATCTTATTGTCGAGTGCTCTCTGGTCGAACTCTTTGCCAACAAGTGCTTTTGAAAGGACTACGTTCACATTCTTGACCGCCTTCAAAACACCCTTGCCGCTATATCTTTTGTCGCCATCACGGAGCTCAACAGCCTCGTGACTACCGGTCGAAGCACCACTCGGGACTGCTGCACGTCCAAAAGAACCATCCTTCAGAATAATATCTACCTCTACTGTTGGGTTGCCACGCGAATCGAGAATTTCTCTAGCAATTATTTTTTTTATTTTCATAATTGCATTATAGACTGCAGTGTCTACAAGATGCAACTTTTAATGAATAACCAAGATACAAGATACAATCACCAAACCCGGCTACTCAGGTTTGGTTATTGTATCTTGGTCATTGTTTCTTATCTTAGTTTCTTGGTTATTGGATACTCTCTCTCTAAAATCCTAGCCTTTCTAACAAATGCTTTAATAGAGGTTCTCGGTGTTCTGTCTCTGCAATGTAAGTGAGCATGATCTCTCGAACTTTCTCTGGATCAACCTCATCGATGTAGATGATGATGAAAGGCATGAAGAGTTTGCGCGATTTCAAAATAAGTGTGTGGGGTACTTGATCGTGTGGTATCCAGAATGACTCGAGTTCTAGAAAAGTGTAGAGGATATCATCAGCTACAATACCTCGATCATTGATACTATAAAGTACGTTTTGCGGTGGTCTTGATGCGTGTAGTACCAGTGCGACTGCTGCTACAACCACGAAAATACCAGTGATGACCTGTCCAAAAATGAATGCAACTGCTGCCAGAGAGAATGTGATGACGCCCACAGCCCAATACCAATCTGCGTGTTTGTCGACATAGTAGTGTGCTGGCGCATTCCACGAGATGAGGGGAGCGGAGTTCATGGATGAATTATACCACTACAAAATTGAAAAAACATGCGGATTATGCCATGATGCCTGCACACGGACGGGTGGCTGAGTGGTCTAAAGCAACAGTCTTGAAAACTGTCGTCCTCGCAAGGGGACCGTGAGTTCGAATCTCACCCCGTCCGCCATGAGAATTCTCGGCATCGACTATGGCACCAAGCGCATCGGCATCGCGATCTCGGATGAGTCGCGGACGTTCGCCTTGCCACTGGCAGTTGTAGACACTAGTGAGTCGGCGTTGAGAGAAGTTATCGAACTCGCTCGCCAGAATGATACCAAGGAGATAGTGATGGGGGAGTCTAGGAATTACAAGATGGAACCGAATAAGGTTTTTGAGGCTGCCAACACATTCAAGAGAGCTTTGGAAGCACAGGGATTCACTGTGACATTCGAGCTTGAGTTCATGACGTCGGTGAATGCTGAAAGATTGCAGGGCAAGAATGAAATGACGGATGCGAGTGCAGCAGCGCTTATACTTCAGAGTTATTTGGATAAGGAGAAAGCCAAATAACCAAGATACAAGATACAATTATGTGTCATCCCTGCGAAGGCAGGGATCCAGAAGCATAATCACGGCGCAATTAAGGATATCTTGTTACAAGATTAACATGCTGCTGAGTTTGTGACTCTGGATCCCTGCCTTCGCAGGGATGACAACAACTGATATACTCAGACTATGATCACTTTCGACGAATTCAAAAAAATCGAGATCCGCGCTGGCAAGATACTTTCTGCGGAGAAGATTCCTGAAACGGATAAATTACTCAAGCTATCAGTTGATTTTGCTGAGGTTGTTGAGACTGTTCTCGAGGATGGCACGAAAACTTCTAAATCTACAGTACGCCAGATAGTCTCGGGTATCTCTATGTACTTTCCTGATCCTGCAGTGTTGGTGGGCAAGACCTGTATGTTCGTCACAAACTTGGAGCCACGTATGATCAAAGGTTTCGAAAGTAATGGTATGTTGTTCGCTGTTTCTACTGGAGACGGTGCTTTTTCTCTATTGGAGCCAAATAGTTCTATCCCACCAGGAACCAAGGCGGCATAAACAAATTTTGCACCAATAATAATCGTATTTTCGTACTCTACTTATGTTCCTAACTCTCTACCATACACTTCTGGAACCGAAGACCTTGATCACAACATTGGGAACTCTCGGCGTCATAGCTATAATTTTTCTTGAGACAGGAGCATTTTTTGGTTTCTTTTTTCCTGGCGACTCACTTTTGTTCACAGCAGGATTCCTAGCTTCTCAAGGTTATGTTTCATTTGCATGGCTTTTGATAGGGGCATTCTTGGCAGCCGTCATAGGAGATAGTGTCGGTTTTGCTTTTGGCAAGAAGGTTGGACCGGCTCTCTTTAGTAAAGATGATTCTATTATTTTTAATAAGAAGCATATCATCGAAGCACAACATTTTTACGAGAAAAATGGCAAAAAGACAATTATTTTGGCAAGATTTATTCCTATTGTCCGCACTTTCGCTCCTATAGTCGCTGGAATAGGTCTAATGAACTATCGTACTTTCATTACGTTCAATATCGTCGGTGCCTTCATCTGGACATGGGGAATGTTGTGGCTCGGGTATGGTCTAGGTGAACTTATTCCAAATCCTGACAGATTCATTCTGCCTATAGTGATCATAATACTACTCACCTCAGCTTTGCCAGTGTTGAAGGAGATATTCAAACATGGCCAGAAAAAGTGGCATGAAAATTGATCACACTACACTACCGAAGTTTGGTCATTGATTGTTATTTGTTATATAATTGAGCCATGAGTAGCTCACTTTTATTCAAGCTTTTTCCTCCACCGCTGTTCTTGATGACACCGTATGCTGGTCTAGATATCTCGGATGATGCCATAAAGTGCATTGAGTTTCATCGAACTAGTCATGGTCTAAGAATATCCAAGTACGCCTCACAAGCATTGCCACCAGGATTGATAATTGGTGGCGATATCAAGGACGAGAAGGCTTTCGTGGCTATACTGAGTGATTTTTCAGCCAAGAATAATCTTACTCGTGTCAAAGTATCTATCCCAGAAGAGAAGGCATATCTATTCCAGACAGAAGTACCGAGTTCAGATTTTCGATCGATCGCACAAAATATTGATTTCAAGCTAGAGCAGAATGTTCCATTGGCTGCGGCTGATGCGCTGTTCCAGTTCGACCTTATGCCACGTGCTGTGACAGGGGATTCACTCCGTGCCAGTGTTTCGGTGGTGCCACGTGCTTATATCGAACACTATATGTCAGTTTTGCGTCAAGCGAAACTAGCTCCAGTTGCATTTGAGGTTGTACCCAAAGCTATCGTGACTGCTTATATGTCTGAGCGTTCCAAAGGAGCACATCTAGTAGTCAATGTCACCAAAAAAAAGACTGGTCTATATATAGTATCTGAGGGCGTTGTCTGTTTCACTTCAACCATATCCTGGGGCGGTGATGACCTGAGAGCGATCACAGAGGATAGTTCCGGATCCAATGCGCTCATGGTTGAGATTGATCGAGTATATTCATACTGGATGACTCGTAGCGATATACATTCGGGTATCGTCGAGGTGGTTGTCGTCGGATCAGATACTGTCGCCTGTGAAGCATTGATACGCAATAGCGCTAACCCGTCTGTCCCTCACAGCATACTCCCTGATATTTGGCGTAATGCTTTCGATGTGAATACTTATGTGCCACCTATTACTCACGCTGACTCACTCGACTATGCAGTAGCAGCTGGACTTGCACTATAACTACTATGAGACACAGCTTCATCCCACTTCCAGAACAAATAATACTCAAGC
>CAYTZE010000010.1:0-10196 GCA_964442415.1 uncultured Candidatus Saccharibacteria bacterium | reverse complement strand
GTCTGAAATGATATGAAGGAGACCTAGTGGTATGCGGATTTCGTGGTAGCCATGTTCATATCATTTCAGACACACATTTCGCTCACCTACCAATAATTTCAAAATCATTAAAATGCAAACAAAAACAATTACAAAAGAGAATTATCCCTACCTACTTAAGCAAACTACTCAACTACCACTAAGTCTCGAAGTTGCAGGTGAAATACCTGGAGATGAATACAAATTCCTATGTGTAATAGGTTCGCGAACGCACAGTGAATATGGTAGGAATGTCTGTGAGAAATTAATTCAAGGTTTAGCTGGATACCCGATCGTGATCGTATCTGGATTAGCAATTGGTATTGACTCAATCTCACATGAAATGGCACTAAGAACAGGACTAAAAACTATTGCATTTCCTGGATCTGGTCTGTCAGCTGAAGCATTGTACCCAAGCTCGCGTAGGAATTTAGCTAAAAGAATAGTTGAATCCGGGAATTCAATAGTGTCACCATTCAAAGAACACCAGATCGGTACCAATTGGACATTCCCTACCCGTAACCGCCTGATGGCCGGTATCTCACACGCCACACTAGTCATCGAGGGTCGTCGAGGTTCTGGGACACTTGGTACAGCAAAGTATGCGGAGGATTTTAACAGAGACATTCTAGCTGTGCCTGGTGACATATTTGCGGAGCTTTCCTATGGCCCCAACATGCTCATACGTCGTGGAGCAACACCTGTCACCTGTTCGGCCGATATTCTCGAGGCACTCGGATTTACCGATACTAGTCGATATGATGAGGTGGATATTGATAAGAAGAGTGGCGCAAAAAGCGGGGTAAAGAAGAGCGCCAATACTGTAGTAGAAAAGCAACTCACCATGAATCTCGAGTCTCTCGCTCTTTCTACAGAAGAAAAGATGATCTGCGAACACTTGAAGATCGAGAAACTTTCTGCTACTGACCTTATTCATAAGACTGCACTGACTTCGTCAATGTTCAATATTACGATATCAGAGTTGGAGATGAAGAATGTAGTGAGAGAGAATGGTGGACTGTGGGCGCTCAAATAACTTGACAAGTGCCTAAAAAAATATAGTCTTCAAGTTAGAACTTGCCGCATCGTATGCGGTTTCGGAACAACACAACTAAATAATATGAGAGCACTTATCTCCGTTTCCAATAAAGAAGGGTTGATTCCTTTCTGCACCAAACTCCACAAACTTGGTTTCGAACTGGTCTCAACCAGTGGAACTGCCAAAGCGATCGAGGATGCTGGCCTGCCTTGCACGCAGGTTGCGAAGGTCACTGGTTTTCCCGAAATGCTTGACGGTCGCGTCAGGACGCTCCATCCAAACATTTTTGCTGGGATCATCGCTGATCAGCAAAATCAGGATCACATGTTGACACTTAAAAACTATGCAATCAAAATCTTCCACCTTGTCGTCGTCAACATGTATGACTTTGTGGGAACTCCTTCAATTGAACAAATCGATGTTGGCGGGCCGTCCATGCTCCGAGCGGCCGCAAAGAACTATACCTCTGTCACTCCGGTATGCGACCCTGTGTACTACGATCCGATCTGTAACCAAATTGAAAGCAACAGGTTCATCGACCGACAATATAGCTTTCGAATGGCTGTCGCAGCCTTCCGTCACACGGCCAACTACGAAGCCAAGATCGCTGAGCACTTCGAGGATTGTATTGCAAAAGGTATCGAACCAGCCCAGGGTAAGAAACATTAGTCGCTCAGATTCGATTTCAATGCGTCATCCACATGTATGGATGACGCTTTTTTTATCTAAAATAAAAAGCCCGACACCTGTCGAGCTGTGAAAAACTAGTACGTAACAATCTCCTTTCGTGCCTTGTCGTGAAGTGCCGCAAGACCGACGATGAAAGTGAGCTGTTGAAGCGGAGAGTCAACATTGTTAGAGTTAAACTTGGTACCTTCCTTGCCAACCTTACCATCCCCAAGATACGGAGAGCGTATCTCACAAGCATCCCCTGGACATCGTGCACAGAAGATACCGTCACCACGATGTGAAGCTTGGAATTGTAACCTACCAAAACTTGGTAACTTGAACATGTATTGATACGCTTGCACCATTGCCAGTTCAACTTCATCAATCGAGGTATTGGCCGGCAGGTTAGCCACCCACTTGCAGAGTGCACTACTATATTCGCCTCCCAATGATCCCCCACCATGCTGACCAGCTTGGGTAATCGTTCTCACGGTAAGCAACTGTGGCAATGCTTGATATGTTATTTCCTGAAAAGGACTAACCGAAAACATACCAAAAAAGGAAAAAGTTGCTGAGAGTGCATACGCACTGTGCCAATCGTATACGATCTCTTTACCTTTACCATGACAGCGGGAACACCTTCTTTCTGGATGCTCCAGCCTACCTGCACCATTACAGTTTGTACAAAGCTTGCCACTCAAAGACAATATCTTCGGCAAAGAAATATTCAGTGAGATGAAATCAGCATTTTCCCCTGCATAACGGAACACTCCTTCAAATCCAAAATCCTTGGTGCGTATGTCGCTAGAAAATGAGCTGAATTTGAATTCCCTCTTTGTAGCTTCAATGATGGGTAGGTCAGGCCTAATCTCTGGCCACGTGTCAAGGTACTTTTTGTGAATACGGAGGATGATCGCTACTGCTTTTTTGTCCCATGAAAGTTCGAACCAGCACGGAACTTTTTCTCTGGATATACGTTGCATATCAATCACTTTCGTTTGGTTGTTTCTGGAGTTTTTATAGCACGAATACATTCATGCAACAAGAACTATAGTTGCCACTCACCTCTCATACATGTAATACTTACCGGAATGAAGCTCGTCATCGTGGAGTCACCATCAAAGTCCAAGACCATCTCCAAGTATCTCGGAGATGGTTTCGTCGTGCGTGCATCAGTCGGTCATGTGCGAGATCTGCCCAAGTCCAGCAAGAAAGCGATAGATATAGAAGGAGGATTTGTTCCCCACTACGAAGTCGTGGCGAAGAAGGAGGAGGTGCTCGCCGAGATCACTGGATTCGCCAAGAAAGCTGATGAAGTCATCCTCGCGACAGACCCGGACCGTGAAGGCGAAGCTATCGCTTGGCATATCGCCGAGGTGCTGAAGGAGAGACTTGGTGCAGGCGTCAAGAAGAAGATGGAGCGCATAGCCTTCCATGAGATCACTGAGGAGGCTGTAAATGAAGCTCTGGCCCATCCACGCGCTATAGACCAAAATCTAAGACAGGCCCAAGAAGCACGTCGCGTACTCGATAGACTCGTGGGTTATGACCTGTCAGGACTTATCTGGAAGAAGGTCCGCTACGGTCTTTCTGCAGGACGTGTACAATCTCCTGCCTTACGCATAATAGTAGAGCGCGAACGTGAGATTAAGGCATTTATTCCAGAGACATATTGGGCCATCGAGGGTCAGTTCACCACTCCCGAGAAGGAGTCATTGAAGCTCACCTGTTCAGTCGAACCACGTGACAAAAAAGAGGTCGACCACATTATAGATACTGCCAAAAAAGAGAGTTGGAAGATCCTCGATGTTGAAGAGTCTGAGCAGAAACGATCTCCACGTGCACCATTCATCACCTCCACACTACAACAAGCAGCAAGCTCGCGTCTTGGATTCTCACCATCACGAACTATGGGTATTGCGCAGAAGCTATACGAGGCTGGTCACATCACCTACATGCGTACTGACTCGACCAACCTTGGTCAGCAAGCACTCGATCAGATCGGTCATGTCATCAAACAAGATTACGGAGAGCAGTATCTCATGTTCAGGAAGTACAGTGCCAAGAGCAAAAATGCCCAGGAGGCACACGAAGCCATTCGCCCTTCACATTTTCACAAAGAAGCCGCTGGCCACAATGATGAGCAAAAGAAGCTTTATAGACTTATCTGGCAACGCGCAGTCTCATCACAGATGACAGATGCCAAGCTTGCTAGGACTAAGATTATCGCCAATGTAACTGGTGGATCCAAACCTATTCCGAACTTTGAGGCTACTGGCTCACGCGTGATCTTCGATGGCTGGCTAAAAGCTGACCCCGAGTCTACCGGTGAAGAAGTCACACACCCGAAGACTGCCAAGGATGAGAAGCTAGATCTTGTCTCTATTGATTCACAAGAAAAGCAGACTCTTCCCCCACCTCGCTACACCGAAGCTGGCCTCATCAAAGAGCTCGAAAAGCGTGGTATTGGCCGACCATCTACTTATGCATCTATTTGTCGAACTATCGAGGAGCGCGGTTATGTAGAGAAGGAAGGTCGCTCACTCAAGCCTACTGACACCGGAGAGGTCGTTTCCTCATTCCTGGAAGAATATTTTCCTACATATATCAGTGACACATTCACCGCCGAAGTTGAGGACAAGCTCGACGGCATCGCAGATGGCTCACATGAGTATCTGAAAACTTTGAGTGATTTCTACAAGCCATTCCACAAAGAGGTTTTGTCCAAAGAGAAAGTTGCCAAGGCCACCAATCTCGGTGCCGCTGATCCAAAGTTCAAATGTCCCAAATGTGGCACCAGTCCGATGGAGATCAAGCTGGGCAGGAATGGCAAATTCTTATCTTGTTCGCGTTATCCAGAATGTGAAGGCGCACTCACTCTCGACGGCATGGAGTTCAAGAAAGATGAGCCGATCGGTACTGATCCGACCACCGGTCTCCCTATCTTCGTCTTGAATGGTCGTTTCGGTCCGTATGTTCAGCTCGGTGTGAAGCCTCCGAAGGTCAAGAAGGCACGAAAGCCGAGAGTCAAGAAACCAAAGAAAGGAGAGGTTTCATTGGAAACAAAAGTTGGCGAGAATGTGGCAGGTGGTTCTGCAGTTGGCACCAATCCGTCACCAGCCACTGAAGTTCCTGCAGAAGCGAGTGTCCCTGTAGTCAAACCAAAAATGGCCTCCATACCAAAGACTATTGACCCTTCAATGGTTACAGTTGCTGAAGCACTAAAATATCTGAGCGTACCCAGGACATTGGGTCTAGATCCCAAAACAAATACTACTGTAGTCGCCTCGAATGGTCGCTTCGGTCCATATATTGTCCGTGATGGTGAATATCGCTCGATCAAAATCCCAGACAATGTCTATGACATCACTCTCGAGCGTGCACTCGAACTTCTTGCTATTGCAAAGAAGCCACGAGGTTTCCAGAAGAAAAAGTAGTCTAATTTACTCATACAAAAAAGCACCCACCGTGAGGCGGGTGTGAATAGTATATGATCACGAGGAAATTTTAGCGATCCGCGGTACACGGCCGTCTGGGAATCGGACAGCGCTGACGCATGCTCTGAACAATCCACGATGTGCAACACTAAATGGTGGATTTGGTAAACTCTCCGCCTGATCGACTATGATCGACAATTCACTCTCGAAGGATTGCAACTTCATCTTCAAGAGCCGGAAACACACCGTGCGATATGGGTCTCGCATGAAGTGCTTGAATACAACCGATCTGAATATGGGGTGTTTGGAGCTCAGTAACTTACATGAAGGCCCCGGGATGCACCCCGCAGTCTGACATTGTATGGTACTCATTCAGTCTACAGTATAACACGTTACAATGAGAAATTTTTTAGTGAGTATAGCTCCTCATTTTCTTCTTTCTTCGCTTCTGCTGGCGCCCGATCATCCACCGCTTCATTCGAAACCTCCCCTTCAACTATCGTACCTGTTGCCCCATTCGCATCCATTCGTATATTCGTACCATTCGTATTATTTGTATTAACCGCATTCCCCTTCTCCAACTTTTCCAAGAGCGCTCGTAGATCATCAGGACTGAAGAAATCTATAGTAACAGTACCTCCTTCTTTGGTCTTCTCTATTCGTACTCTGGTCCCCAATGATTCGGTAAAGTTCTTCTCCAACTCCATGATCTGTGGGTCGAGATACTTGCCCTTGTTACGGATCTTTTCTGTTGCAACACGACGTGACATAGACTCCGCCTCTCTCACAGTCAATTTCTTGGAAATAATCTCCTTGAAGAGGACAGTCTGCTCTTCTGGTCTATCTACAAGCATGAGTAGAGGGCGGGTGTGACCTTCAGAAATCTTACCCTCCTCTAGTGCTGTGATCATCTCATCCGGAAGTGAGAGTATACGCATCGAGTTAGAAACATACTCACGACTCTTACCCATCTTCTCTGCGATCTGTGCCTGCTTGAGTCCGAACTCCTTGGCAAGTCGCTCAAATGAACGCGCACGATCTACAGGATTGAGATCCTCACGCTGGAGGTTCTCGATGATGGCCATCTCGAGCTTGAGCTGTGAGTCTTCTTGACCACTACGGATGAGTGCAGGGACTTGGGCGAGGCCAGCGAGCTTCGAAGCACGCAAACGTCGTTCGCCAGAGACCAGCTCGTATTCCACATTCATGCCACCATCCTCGCGGAAGACTTCTTTGCGAGTCACCACTAGTGGCTGGAGTACGCCGTACATGCGGATGGACTCTGCGAGTGCCTTGAGTGCATCCTGATCAAATTCTCGGCGAGGTTGATAGGGATTCGGGCTAACCTTCTCTACTTCGATCCAGAATATCGCGTCATTTACATATTGGGAGGTCATGCGGTCATTATACAATCTTTATTTGATTTTCACCAAAATTCTAGTAGACTGATGACACATGCCGGGATGGCGGAATTGGTAGACGCACACGACTCAAAATCGTGCGGAGTAATCCATGGGAGTTCGATTCTCCCTCCCGGCACCACAAGTACTTATAGAGAACATGACACAGACAGTTACGCCCATACCCCTCCTCGTCATCCTCGGCCCCACCGCCGTCGGCAAGAGTGACATGGCAGTAAGAGTGGCAGAATGGATCGGTGCTAACAAAGTCGCCGGTTATGAAGGTGCGGAGATTATTTCTGCCGATTCACGACAGGTATACAAAGGACTCGACATTGGTACTGGGAAAATTACCTCTGCAGAAATGCGTGGTATTCCTCACCATTTATTAGATGTTACTGATCCCATACAGAGATTTGATGTAGTCGAATACGTAAAACTTGCACAGGAGAAAATTGCTCAAATTATTTCTCATAATAAATTACCCATCATTTGCGGCGGAACCGGTTTCTATATCCAAGCCCTTGTTGATGGATTGAACCTCACAGATGTGCCTGCAAATGAAGAGTTGCGCACGAAATTATCAGGAAAAGATGCTGAGGAACTTTTTGATATCCTAAACAAAATAAACCCAGATCATGCACAGAGTATGCGATCAGGGTCGAGGAACGGTGATGATAAAAATCCACGCCGACTCATTCGAGCCATTGAGATAGCTAGTTCGAAAGGAACAGGTATGGAAGGACGAGAAGAAAATTGTGCGCAAATGCCAGCAGACGTATCCACCAACGAAAGGCATATCTTCCAATCGTCCATCCATAATAAGTATACTCCACTTTTTATTGGTATCAATCTACCAGCTGATGAACTGAAGGCACGCATTTATTCACGCCTACTTTCAAGGATAAAGGCAGGAATGATCACAGAAGCCAAAAATCTGCATTTGCCACCTGAGACCTTTCAAGCTGATGATCCATCAAAAGACGTGTTAACTCAAAAAATAAAAGCAGGAATTTCTTATGAGAGAATGGACGAGCTCGGTTTGGAATACAGGTATTTGGCACAACTGTTAAAGGGTGAGATAACGCAGAATAGATTTGTTGAGATCCTGACTACAAAGATCTGGCAATATGCAAAGAGACAGATGACCTGGTTCAAGAGGGATCAGAGAATTGGATGGCACTCACCAGATGAAATTGATCAAGTTAAGGAGGAAGTAGAAAAATTTCTCAGTTCAAACAAATAAAAAAGTGACGGCTGTTAGATCGGCCGTCACGGGGAGGAAAAGGAGGAGTGCCCACCAAGTCGCGTGATCCTATAACCACATAGGACATTCCGCGCCAATCACCAATCATTGCGATCCCACACGTCAACGACGGTTATCAGTTTCTCCTCAATAAGGTACTTCAAACAAACAATCTTGAAGGAGCTATGATTTGGTTGATTTCAAAACAACAGTCCATAACTATGAAAAAGTATTGGAACTCAAGAAATCAATTGCATCACGTAACCCTATTACACGATGGTAATGTACTATTTTCCTACGTCAATTATACACGAATAAATGCAAAAGTCAATCACCCCTACAGTTAACCTTATGAGGTGACATTCCTGCTAGATTGGGGTGACAAACTTAATCAACTTTAATCACACCCACATGGCAAGCAAAAAGACCCGCTTTTCAACGAGTCTTTTTTTGCCTGCCCAAATAATAAAGTAGTATTATTTGTTATTTGCAGCTTCGATAGCTTGATAAATAGAGGCAGTATTTGCATACTTGGTACTATTCACGACTGCTATACTAGATGATGTATTCACACCTGCCTGACAAGCTATTTTGCTCGTGGCACAACCTATCTCGAGTGAAATACCAGTACCGATATCAGACTTGGATGGGACCCAGGTAGCCTTACCATCATTCTTGGTAGCAGCAGCTATTGTACGAACGAGTTCATAGCGAGCTGGATTGCTAGCAACCTTGCGTATCAAATTGATACGAACTGTCGGAGCAGAATAATTCGTAGACTTCCACGAAACTGTCTGAGTCTTACCGATCTCGATAACTCCAGTCGTAGGAGCTGTCACTGTCAACTTGCTAGTAGCAGCACGTACAGTGCCGACTGATCCTGCAATGACGATAATGCCAATAATTATGGCAATTACGAGGAAAATCTTGGTAAATTTGGATATGGTCATATCGTTATGTGTATTTATAATAACATTAGTATTATAGCATATATAGATATATTGTCAATAGCTGTGTTGACACACTAAAAATAACCTTGTAATGACGAAAATGACTGATATTAATCGGTACTACCAGAATACCTACTAAATGCAACAGTATAATTTCTTGCTTATGTATAACTACCTAAACATTGTGGCGGGCGATGGAAGAATCTCCCCTTACAGGGGCAGTACAGGCTTCAAGTCGTACTCGCTTCGCTCCGTGCGACATATTCAGCCTTTTCGATTCCTCCACGTACGCGCACTGCGCGTACTATCGCCATAAACCTATACACTTACCTAAACATTGTGGCGGGCGATGGAAGAATCGAACTTCCGACAGCGGTTTTGGAGACCGCAGTTATACCACTTAACTAATCGCCCATTTTCCATTTCCTAGGGAAAATGGGATCAAACGTTTCTTTGTGGCGAAGCCATAAAGAAGCTTTGACCAAAATTTTTGACCAAAAACTCTACTAAAAGAGTTCACGGTAATCCTACCCTCTTTTGGCTCTCGATGCAAAAATACTATTTCTTCGCCTCCTTGAAAACAACATGCTTCCTAAGCTTTGCACTGTATTTCTTAAGCTCGATCTTGCGCTCAACCAGCTTCTTGTTCTTGCGGGTCCAATAGGTCTCGCCGGTTGATTTGTTCTTGATCTGTATGAGTTTGTCCTGTGACATATGGGTGTTTTTATGTCCGAGTACTATATCCTATAAATGGCCAGAATGCAACCTAGGAGGTGCGACCTCCAGATCTGGAGGTTACGCCACCTCACCAATGAAAAACCGCGGTAGCCTGGAGGCCACCGCGGTTGTGAGGAACATAGTGTCAATTAACCTTTGGTGCTACTGTCACCACTATAGCTGGGTGTACCATAGTAACGATGCAGATTGAGCCACGGCCCACTGCCATTCTGCCAACTTTGACTACCACGAGGCACAATGACGATCACTACCTTTCCAACTTTCATTTTGGTCGTCGCAACGTGGGTCTCAAATGTGTTACCTCTGACACCATATTCCTTCAGTTGCAATAGTGGCATGTCGCCAGTATCACTCACTGCTTGGAATACATGGATGTCAGCATATGCACTGATGATAAGTTCGAGACCTCCAGTACCAACGTCGGTGAATATCACTTTGCCTAACACATTGGTACCAGCGCTTGTGGGTATCGTACAGTTGAACTGCAGATTTGGAACTCCGATCCACTGATCATAGCTTGCCGAGTCAAATTCGGCACTGATCACATTGCCGATATATGAGACACCGAAGTAGGTGTTATCTGGAGTAACAATGGCTTTGAACGGCTCGATCCAGCCCTCGCCGATCGGTTCGAGAGTACTCCAACGAGTCAGAAGATAATTATACTTCCCGCCGATAGGTGGAGTATAGATATAGAAC
>CAYTZE010000009.1:0-10764 GCA_964442415.1 uncultured Candidatus Saccharibacteria bacterium | reverse complement strand
TACCTATCATAGGCAACGCTATTCGCGCCAAGGTAGAGAGTATCCAAAATAGCGAGGGAATGCGTAATGATCGTATGAAGAATTCTTCTTCATCTACTGTCGGCAACAATCTACGTGCAGATATAAAGAACATGTCTTCCACTACTCGTGCTGATCGTATGGAAATCCGCAATGATCGCCGTGAAGAAGTTGGTGATATTCGCAAGGAAGGTCGTGAGGATATGCACAATGCCTCATCTAGCAAAGAGCGCCAGGAGATCCGCAAGGACATGAGACTCGATATATTCAAAACACGCAAGGATGCGATTTTGAAACAATTGAACCTATCACTTCAAAATATCAGACAGATTCGCGATCGAGTTAGTTCACGTATAGATATCATGTCTAGTGAAGGTACAAATGTCACATCTATAAAGATCCTCCTGACGACCGCTGATGGCAAGATTGCGCAAGCACAACAGGCTATAGACGCATTTTCAGCTTTTGTCCCAACTGCTTCCTCGACTGCATCAACCACTGTTGATCTAGGCAAACCACGTGAAGCAGCTGGTATGGCTATAAAATCCATCAACATGGCGCGCGAATCACTCGGTGCTGTCATTCGTGCCGTGATCAGAGCCCTAGGACTTGATATGAAGAATACAACTCCTACTACATCTACGACCACAGCTAGTACAACCACTACTATATAGTAGTGAGTACCACTATTAATATCTAATATTATTTTATGGACCCACTAAATCAACAATCAACATCACCAAGTCCTGCAACCCCAACACCACGACCTACACCTTCTCCACAGATGTCATCAGCTACTATCAGTCCAGTTACACACAAGAAAGTAGGACCTATAGTATCTGTATTGGTAGTCATCTTGGCACTCATAATTCTGGCATTATATCTATTTGCCTCAAAGATGAACAAGGACACTATTACATCTGATATTACCACCGGATCTGACACTTCCTCATCTGTGGCACCTCAGGAAGTTCAACCAATAACAAATAAATCAACTGACGCTTCTGCTTTGCAAGCAGATCTTGACGCCTCGACTCAGGGATTGGATGCACAGAATTTTTAGGAAGGAGATTAGAGATTAGAAACTGGACACTAGAAGAAGCGCAGAGTTCATCTGCGTTTTTTCTAGTCTCTAATCTCCAGTCTCTAACTTCTACTCTTACTTGCCAATACCCCACATTTTCTGTACACTGCGACTCATGACAAAATCAACTAAAGACGTGAAATCGTATGAGAAAGTCGAGGTAAAGAAGCTAGACAAGAGCCGTGTCGAGATCGTCGGTTCCATTCCTGCACCTGTATGGGAAGCCTATCGCGCCGAGGCCATAAAGCATATCAACAACTCCATCACCATCGATGGCTTCCGCAAAGGAAACATTCCTGAAAATGTATTGATAGCCAAAGTTGGTGAGTCTTCTATCCTAGAAGAAATGGCGGAGCTTTCACTTTCGAAAACGTATCTGGACATACTGATCAACGAAAAAGTTGACGCCATCGGCAAACCAGAGATCACTGTGACCAAACTCGCCAAAGGCAATCCTCTCGAGTTCAAAGCTATCACCGCTATTGTGCCGACAATGAAGCTCCCTGACTACAAGAAGATTTCAGTAGCCGAACTCAAGAAGTCTGATCCAGAATCTCTAAAAGTTGCTGAAAAAGATATTGAGGAAGCGATCCTCAAGATCCGCCAACGCCATGTTTCACACGAGGGTCATGATCATGACAAGATGACTCCCGAGGAGCATGAGAAGATGGTGCAGGATAGTATGCCAGAGTTCACCGATGACTTCGTCAAAACACTTGGTGACTTCACTGACATTCCTGATTTCAAGAATAAACTTTCTGACATGATCGCTGATCAGAAGCGCGAGGATGCTCGTGAGAAAACCCGCATCCGCATGGCTGATGCCATGGCAGATGCTACGACTGTCGAGCTTCCTGATGTCATGGTCGAGAGTGAGCTTGCTCGCACCGAGACTCAGTTCGCCGCTGATGTCGAGCGCATGGGGGTCAAGATGGAGGATTACTTGAAGCATGCCAAGAAGACTCTCGAAGAAGTCCGTGCCGAATGGAGACCTCATGCCGAGAAGAAAGCCAAGATCCAGATGATCCTGAATGAGATCGCCAAGAAAGAAAACATTAAGCCTAATGCAAAGGAGATCGAAGCCGAAGTTGGTCACATCGTCGAACACTACAAGGATGCTGATCGCGAAAGGGCTGCGGTATATGCTGAGACAGTGCTTACGAATGAGAAGGTCTTCCAGTTTTTGGAGGGAGTGAAGTAGAGAGCTTTAGCCTGTGAAACAAAACGAATCCCGCATCACTGCGGGATTTTTTGTGAAATCAACCAAGAAGTTATTGGAATTTTTTGTCTGCTCCCAGTCTTCGAAAATCAGCTTCATTAATCCTGCGAAGAGTCTCCCCTAGTTGAAAGAAACTTGTGTCCTGATCTTCATCACAATTTGCATATCTTTTTGCAGCTTCGAGAAGCGACAAGCCATGCCTTCGTGCTATAGGAATCAAATCTTCATGAACAAGTCGAAATGCTCCGTCATACCCGTTTCTTTCCAAGAGTAAACAGAACTGACCAATGTTTTCTACATTCATAGCATAATCCTTAAGGAACTTTGTTTACCCTAGACTAGTACAATCCACTCCCTGTGTAAATGATCTGTGAAACCACTTTAATTCCCTAGCAACACCACCGAGAGAGCAGCGACCACCGCTGTTTCAGCCCGAAGAATCTGGCTTCCGAGAGATATAGTTGGAATATTATTCTTGTGAAACACCTCAACCTCATCTGGCGACCAACCACCTTCTGGACCTATGAAAACAGCCAGTGAAACCTTATTATCAAAATCGGCACGATCAAATACTTCACCTTCTGTATGGAAACAGATCATAGAATCAGAAGTAATTTTTTGATCATTCAAATGTGCGATCGTCTCATTCAACGTCATTATTTTTTCTATGGCAGGAATGGTACCGCGACCCGATTGTTCACTGGCTTCGACGGCGATTTTATTCAAGCGCTCTTCGTTCATATTTTTCTTCTCACTACGTTCTGCCTGAATAGGGATTATTTTCGTGACGCCAAGTTCCGTAGCCTTCTCAACGATCCACTCGAAGGTATCTTTCTTGACCAGCGCCGCGCACAAAACGACTTCTCGTCCAGGTGAAAAGGCACTCCGCTTTGTCGTCGCTACACGTACAGACAGAGAACTCAGGTCACTGCCCTTGTCACTTTTATGGTTGCTAACTATAGTACTCTTTTTTCCGAGGTTGTCAATCACACATTCGTAGTCGAAACCTGATCCGTCGAACAGGATTATCGAGTCGCCAACCTTGAGACGGAAGACGTTACGAATCTGATGTACGAGTGCAGCAGAAGTGATAGTGATATCTTTTTGGAGACCAATTGCTTCTGAAATATAAAAACGATGGAGTCGCATGGGATTACTGACCCGCGCTTTTATTTCTTGCCACCAACAACTGAATCGATGATGCCGTACTTCTTGGCCTCATCAGCATCCATGAAGAAGTCGCGATCAACATCTTTCTCGATCTTCGTGAGTGACTGTCCGGTATTCTTGGCGAGAATTTTATTGAGACTCGCACGCATCTTGATGATACGCTTTGCACTGATCTCAATGTCCGATGCCTGACCTTCGGTTCCTCCTGATGGCTGGTGGATCATGATCTCAGAATTTGGAAGTGCCACACGCTTGCCCTTGTCACCACATGAGAGGATAACTGCGGCCATAGAAGCTGCCATACCAACACAGACAGTAGAAATAGGATTCTTGACGTGACTCATAGTATCGATGATAGCCATTCCTGCTGTAACACTGCCCCCACCCGAGTTCACATAGAGTTGGATTTCTTTCTTTGGGTCTTCTGACTGCAAGAAGAGGAGCTGGGCGATCACAAGGTTTGCAACATGGTCGTCGATAGGACCACCAAGGAAGATAATGTTCTCCTTGAGGAGACGTGAATATATGTCATAGGCGCGCTCGCCTTGTGGTGATTTTTCGATTACGGTTGGGATTAACATGGTCATTTCGGATGATTAATTTATTGACATAATATACATTAAATGTTAACTTTTGGCAAACGTCAAAACAATCAAATAGGAGGTACAAAATGCGAGTAGTACAATTAATTATGTTGGAATGGGGAGAATGTTTCGGACCAATGATGTCCTCAACGGCCTTGGTTACATTTCGCTCAAATAAAAAAGATGGGTGGCGCTTCCCAACACAATTTGAGCTAAAAGCGGCTTCTGATGGTAAGGTGTCTGGATTCGATCAATCAGAGTCATACTGGAGCGAAGAAATGCATATGGAGGAGAGGATGGCTTATAACATGAGGACCGGGTCACTCCAGCATGTTTGTGTAGAAGACCTATTACCCCTAAGGCTCTGCAGAATTGTCAGCGACATTTAACTCGCCACAAATCGTCCAGAATACTCACAGCGACCCTAACCCCAGGTCGCCTTTTTATTACCCCGAAACCTCGACCTTGCACACTTCCCCCTTTCGTTATACTATGCAGGTGTTACCAATATTAAATTTTGACACGCCTTTTTACGGAATTTAGTGATTTTCAACTTATGACAAACTTATTGATTACAGCCATCCTAGCCACGAATAGCCCACAAACTCATACGTTACTCTCACCATAGCCCATAGATAGGCGGTCCACACCGCATATGTCACTCAAATTAGTAGCATTATTCCTCTCCATCGCCGGAGTTGTCGGCGTGGGCGTCGGATACTATCTGCGTCTCATCATCTCCCTCGGCAAGAAGGGCTCCATGGAGCTCGAGATCAAGGAGATGCTCCTTGCCGCCAAAGAAGAGGCCAAGAAGATCACCGCAGATGCCGAAACTCGCGCTCATCAGACTCTAGAAGCTGGCAAGAAAGAGCTCAAGGAAAAAGAAGACAAAGCCAAGCAAACAGAAGATCGCCTAATCAAAAAGGAGGATTTACTCGACAAACGTCAGACAGATATCGACAAAGAAGTCGAAATGATCAAAGAACGCGTAGCTGAGATCAAAGCCATACGTGAAAAAGCCGACAAACTCGAGTCGGATCGTCTAGCTGCACTCGAAAAGATCGCACAGCTGAGCGTTGAGCAAGCGCGTGATCAGCTCGTGAAGCTCGTTGAGAAGCGAAATGAGGAAGATATGCTCGTCCGTATCAACAAACTTGAGCAGCAAGGTGAGGAAATGCTCGACAAGAAGGCTCGTGACATTCTGGCTATATCTATACAGCGCCTCGCATCCTCTGTGGCTCAGGATGTCATGTCTACTATGGTCGAGATTCCGAGTGATGACGTAAAGGGCAAGATCATCGGCAAGGAAGGCCGTAACATTAAAGCCTTCGAACGTGTTACTGGTGTCGAAGTCATGGTTGATGATACACCAGGCGCTATCACTATCTCATCATTCGACCCCGTCCGCCGTCATACCGCCGCTATAGCACTCCGTGAACTCATCAAGGATGGACGTATTCAGCCAGCCAAGATCGAGGCAGTGGTAGAAAAGGCCAAGCAGGATATCAATAAAACTATCAAGGAAAAGGGTGAAGCCGCTGCATATGAGTGTGGAGTTCTTGGACTTGATCCACGTATTCTCCTTATTCTAGGCCGTCTCCATTTCCGCACCAGTTATGGCCAAAATGTACTCCAGCACTCGATAGAAATGGCTCATATTGCAGGAATGATCGCAGAGGAGCTTGGCGCCAATGTCCAAGTAGCCAAGGCTGGTGCCCTACTCCATGACCTCGGCAAGGCTCTCGACCATGAAGTTGTTGGCACGCACGTGGAGATTGGTCGTCGTATCTTGCAAAAGTTCGGTGCACCTGAAGAAGTGATCAAGGCTATGCAGGCCCACCATGAGGAATATCCATATGAGACGGTCGAATCTCGCATTGTGCAGACTGCCGATGCCATCTCCGGCTCACGTCCCGGTGCACGCCGTGACAACATAGAGAACTATATCAAGCGTCTCGGTGATCTCGAGGCACTCGCCAACTCATTCCCAGGCATAGAAAAGTCATACGCCCTCCAAGCAGGCCGTGAGATCCGTATATTTGTGAAGCCAGAAGTAGTCGGTGATCTCGACGCCAAGAATCTAGCACGAGATATTGCATTAAAAATAGAAAAAGATCTCAAATACCCAGGCGAAATCAAAGTTATGGTTATTAGGGAGACGAGGAATATGGAGTTCGCGAGGTAACATAGAAAAAATTTCAACAAAAAAACCGCCTCGAGCTTGTCGAAGGCGGTTTTTTGTACCTACAGTCAATACTATTTCGAAAGGTGCTTTGACAAGAAACCAGCCATTTTCATCATGTGAACTGTATCCTGACCATCAAATATCTTCTTAAGAGCCTCGTCGTTCTTGATAATGCGCTTGTCCTTGGCATCCTGAAGGTTCTTATCCTTGATATAGACCCAGATCTTCTTGACTACTTCAGAACGAGCCATTGGACCCTTGCCTACGACCGCCTCGAGCTCAGCGCTGAGCTTCATTGGCTGCATAAATGCGGAATTTTCTTTTGCCATAAATATGTGTGTTTATTAATTATCCCTATTACTAATAGTGTGGATTGCTATAAGGATACCATATTAACGTTATTTTCCAACAATGAAGAAAAACTCTACAGTACTTGCCAGATAAGTCAAAGATAGATTGTTTAACCAAATCTACTCTATTTTTGTAATTTTATTGACTTATTCCCACTCATTGATAGTATTGCGTAGAAACAACTGAACCACAACAAAAGGAGTCCAAGTGCTAGCATTCAAAATACTGATTATCACCTTATTCCTCGGTGTTCTCTATTGTCTGATGAACACTATTCAAAGTGCTCGTTCTGCGAGACTATCAGAAAATCACACGAAAAATCATGCTACGTGGGCGAATACGACATTTTGGCTCAATCTAGTAGCCGTGATACTCACTGAACTATTTGTAAGAATGAACGGTGGCGTCCATCACAAGCTTTTCTTGAGTATTCATCTGTGTTTTGCATTCCCATTCTTTGTTATCTTGGGTCTTCTACGATTCAAGGTTACGGGTAAATACAATCCTGTTTTGCACAAGATGCTCGCGAATTGCTGCAAAATCTTGTTCTTCATAACCCTGATCACTGGGATTTCATTGATTATTATTTCGTAAAGTCGTATGAATCAGTCTCTGACATTTCATGGCCATATATTCTGTGGCCTTTTTTATTGCTATACTTTATACACTATGCTATTAACCCATATTATTTCATCCATTATTGGTATTATCGGATCATACTTGAGTAGTATTCCACTCATTCGAGAGATATGTATCAAACATACAGCTACACTCCACAAAAAGATCATCTACTGGGGAAAGGTCATGACATTACTAGCCTTAACTGGTGTTTCTATCACCGGCACTCAGCTATTCCTCGCAAAACCTGAGGAATTCTTGAATACAGGCCGATTTCCTTCGAATATGACAATTATGGCCATACTTATTGTAGTTGAGTTGTCATTTGTCTGGGCGAAGAGTATGCATAATGTAACTATAAGCCGTACTATTTCTGTATTTTCATGGACATGGGTATTCATAATAGCCATGATAGAACCTAGCTATAGCTATATTACACTTACGACAAGTTACGCAGTAATTTTGTTAGTAATTATATCTATTGTTTACAGGAAAGTGAGTCGATTCAATCAGCAAATCCTATTGTAATGTGGAGTAAATTAGCACACATTAACAATTTATGAGTCAATATTTATGGCCTATTGCCTAAAATATGGCTTACTATATAATTATAGCCATGGTTCGAAACTTGATTCGCCACAGCGACTCAGTTGGGCGAATCGAGATCAAATTATTAGATTACCAAAACTAATACACATACATATGAACAAAGCAGGAATTGTAGACGCAGTCCACGCAGTTCTCGGAGGAACCAAGGTTCAGGCCGAGCAAGCAGTCGAGACAGCGATAAACAGTATTATTGATACCCTCAAAAAGGGTGACGAAGTCTCTATTGCTGGCCTCGGTATCTTCTCTGTAAAGCAGCGTGCAGCCCGCGAAGCTCGCAACCCTCGCACTGGTGAGGCTATCAAGGTTCCAGCTATGAAGGTCCCAAAGTTCCGCGCAGCAAAAGCATTGAAGGACGCAGTCAAATAATCAAATAATCCCTTCCTAGGATTATTTGCGTCGCGAGGTGATTGCTCGCGCAAGCGAGTGATCACGAGTCGACGACCGCCACGAACGTTAGTTAACCCAAACAAAAATCCGCCCTAAAGGCGGTTTTTTGTTGTTTATACAAAGGCTGTACTACTTCCTACGTATTCCTACTTCACCTCCACCAAATCCCCTTCTCGTATAGCCACATATTTCGTCGTACCTACTGACGCTTGTGCTGACATTGGCTCGCCAGCCTTGCGTAATGCATAATTTACCGATGCCACACCATTTTTGATAGTTATATTCTGCGGTGCGATGCGATCACCTAGAAAGATTGCCTTGGTACCCGCATATTGGCCACCAACCTTCACCGCAGCAACTACATAGAAGAATACGCCCGTACCTCCTGTCTCCTGTGAAACGAAGAAGATGCTATCTTGTGTGCCGTCATTATCGAGATCACCTGTTACTGGCTGACCAAAAATACTAGTTACCAACTCCGAAACACTACCTGGGGTTATCACTTGTTCTGCTTTTCCATTCACTAGAATGATTTTCTGACCATCAAATTCGTAGGCACCATTCAATGGACTATCAAATGTCACTGGTGCATCTGCACCTGTAGCTGGAATTATCGGTCCAACATTTTCTAAAACATCAATTGTTTGCTGGTACACTCTACCGATATAGAACGTTAGGCATGGTACGACGAGGACGAATAAGATGACTGCACCGAGTTTCGAGTACCACGTAACTTTGTTGTATTTGATGGGCATGAAGTTTATTTATTAAGGGTTTGTGATGATTTGAATCTCCCAACAAATAATAGTCCGAAAGATAAAACGAAAGGTATACCAATCAGTAAGGCAAAAATTGGAACAATTAATAAACCAGCTTCGGGTGCCATGTAACCAGCAAAAAAATACAGCATTGTAAGAACAATTGTTAAACATAATAACCATAAAGACAGATTCGTTGTCTTATTGATCTTATCCTTTGGTGTTGTAAGAAACATCAGTCCGAAAAGTACAGGCACAATCGCAGTAAATAATATAATAGTAACTGTATCTACTGCATCAGCACCATGATTTACGTGAGTATAAAAATAACTTGCACCACGAATACCCACAATGATTAATAAAATACCAAAAAAGGAATATGCAATTTTCATAATATACCAATTATAGCACGAGGCTCATATACATCACTCTCTTCATATGTGCGGGACGGGAGAATCGAACTCCCACCAAGAGTTTGGAAAACTCCTATTCTACCATTAAACTAGTCCCGCTTTATTACGCCATCTCCTACAATATAGGTGAGCGTGTCACGCCATACTATCAGATTAAATGTTATTTGAGAACATCATTACTTGATTCCCCCATGATGAACTTTGTGGTCTTCTTGTACTGCATCTTTGATCTCATCAACTTCATGCTTGAGCTCCTTCATAACATGCTTGATATCATTCAGCGTCGTTTCTTCTTCTTGAATATCTTTGGCATTTTTTTCGTGCAGTTTCTTCTCCTTGCGAAGACCGCTGATCAATATAGAATCTCCAATAAAGAATGAAACGAACAAACCAGTTGCGAGCAAAATTATGAGCATAATTATCAGATTCACTGGTTCATAGAATAAGAATCCAAAAAATCCTCCTCTCGATTGGAGTATATCAGCAGTATGCCAGACACCGCGCCAGAAAAGTACTATCGCGACGCCACCTACCATTGTATAGATGATAGGATATCGGCTCAAATGACCGCGTACCCTGTCTTCGAATTTGTCAAAAAATGTGATGATTTTCTTTAGCATGTTCGTGTCGGAGCGCCGGGATTCGAACCCGGAGTCACCTGTTCCCAAAACAGGGATGTTAGCCGTTACACCACGCTCCGTTGTTGCTCAACATTATCATACGAACCAATAAATTGCACGAAAACTACATAGTCAACCTCCAGATTTGAGGGACGGACTTCACGATCACCTATATAATTATATTTTGCAACCACTCGACACGCGCCCGACGTGTATTCACATTCATATAGACACACAGTACATGATATTGAAATGACGCATCCAATCCCCTTCTCGTATCTTCGAGATATGTTTCTATGATCCGACGCTGACGTTTGGCCTTGAGTCCATGAACATTATCTTCGGGACGATGAATACTCTGTCCAGACTTACTATTGTTAGCCATATTTCCAGATATTCTGATACTTTTCACTTCAAAGAAATGGATGGTATTGTCTTTTTCGGCAATAATGTCCAATTCTCCCCACTTCTTTGAGTAATTTCTCCCCACAATAATAAACCCCTTCCCTTCTAGGAAAGTACAGCCAATATCCTCACCTTTATTACCGATATTACGAGTATGTTTCGTGGGATATCCACCTAGTAGTGGAGAAATTTTACGAATATAAGCCATATTATTTGTCTTTTATACCCCTTATTCACAGACTTATCCACAGTTTGTCTTTGTGATCTACGATTTTGAGCCGTTTATTAAGGAAAATGGAATAGGACAGTGGGGATAAAGGTGAGATATGAGCTAGGAGGTATG
>CAYTZE010000008.1:0-10805 GCA_964442415.1 uncultured Candidatus Saccharibacteria bacterium | reverse complement strand
TGCAATAAGCCTCTTTGTATGGTGAAGCCTCTTTCGCTTGTGATGCGACATGAGTACTATTATAGCATTACTCCTCCCAACGATCGCCAAATGGATTTAGATCCTCACCATCTAGGCTCACCTCCTCAACTTCCTCCTCTTCTGTTGCTGCTATTAGTGGATCATCCTCAATCTTCTCATCGATACTAGCTACAGCTTCAGGCTCATCCAGTTCTACTGGTTTCTTGATCTTTGATGGTACGAGTCCTATCTCGCTCTCTGTTTCTTCGTGAGTTGATTCTACAACAGGAGCAGATTTTTTTGCTTTTATTTTTGTACTTTTTGTTGCTGTGGCCATGAGTGATTGCGTTATAAGATATTCCTTTAGTCACAGTTGTAACAAAGATGGTTTATTTTGGCAAGAATTAGCGACTGTGGATAAGGGATTTCTCGTATTATTTTTCGTAGGCGCAATGCGTGAGAGCTACTGCGATGGCATCATATTCATCATCACGTGTGACTTTCTTGGGCATATCAACTAGTATTTGTACCATCTTGATGACACGTTCCTTGTCGCTCTTACCATCACTTGTCACAGCAACCTTTATTTGGAGGGGAGTGTATTCGAACACTGGAACTTTGTTGCAAATAGCTTCGTACATAATAATTCCACGTGCTTCAGAGACACGCATGGCTGTTTTCTGATTCTTGCTGATGAATAGAGTTTCGAGGGCTAGAGCGTCAGGCTTGAATGTATCGATAACTCTACTCATTTCAGCGCCAATCTGTTCGAAACGCTCATATATAGTGTCTTTGATGGATGTTTGGAGACAGTCAGAGTAAATCAAAACTTCCTTACCTTTTTTTGGCTTTTCTATTATAGCTATACCAAGTCTGTCATAGCCGGGGTCGATGCCGAGGATTTTCATAGTTGTATTGTAGCGCACCGGTGAGCATATCACATTTGTGTCTGCGGAACTCGCAGCGCGAATTGCGAAACATTCCGACACACGGGGCATAAAAGTCAGTGTCGAAATGTTTGGCAATTCTAGCTCGCTCAAACAGTCCTCGACACAATTGTGATATGCTCACCGGTGCACTGGCCATGCTTTACTAGATGAAATCACTCTGCATTCGTAAAAACTTCCTGAACTTCATCGTTCGCTTCTAGTTCGTCTACCAATTTGGTAAGTAATTCTATATCTGCATCTTCGAGAGGCATGGTTGTCGTCGCGGTCCAGGTGCCAGCTTCTTTCTTGAATGCCCATGATGCGCTACCTGGGGAAGCGAGTTCGAAACCATTCAAAGAGAGAATGTGTTTTATTTCTTGAGCAGCCTTATTCCTATTATCAGTAAGTGAAGAGATGAGTACCGCTACGCCACCAGGACCATAGCTTTCATAGACAATAGATTCCATCGCAGCTGAATTGTCTGTCGTAGCTTTCTTCACAGCACGATCGATCGTATCATTGGGCATATTTTCGCCACGAGCTTTCTCGATAGCTGCTGCAAGGCCAGGGGAACTGAGTAATCCCTTTGCAGCCTTTGCCTCAACTGTAATAAGTCGAACCAGCTTGCCGAAGTTCTTGCTCTTCTGCGCATCATTCTTGGCCTTGATATGCTTTATTTTTGAGTATTTGTTATGGCCGGACATATGATTGTATTTGAATAACTCCTAGTATATAGTGTCTTCTAGAAAACTCAACCAGGAGAAAAAAATGACAAAAACCGAAGTTGACAACACTGTAGAAAGTCTCCCTGTACTCCGTTTGATGAATTACCTCATACCACACGGGGCAATCATTGAGGAGTACGGCCCCGGGCTCATTGTTCTCAAATACAGCTCGCCTGAACCTACAAATTTAACGAATTACATTATTACGTGGGATCCAAGGATGTGGGTAACACACTATTCCAAGGAAAAGGAAGGAGACTGTATCCACCATTGTGTATTTCCCGAAGAAAGACAGTTCTTACATTTCCTTGAGGAGTATTTTGCTCAGCATGGAAAAGGTGTCCGGCACCCACACCCCAAAAGGGTAGCACTCGCAGAAGTTTACATTTCAGTACACACCACCCGAATTAACTGATACCTGACATTAATTTTGAGCATGCTATAGTAGCATGCGACGGTAAACAACAGTACAAAAACGGTAAAAACTATGAAGACCAAAACACCAACGTTTACATCATTTATTGATTGACGCCGGCCTCGGGCTTCGGTAAGCCCACATTCATTCGGACCGCAACCCCCAGTTCATCGGGTGTTGCGGTTCTCTTTTTTATATCAGTTTCGCCGCCCCCTTCTCGCCCATATGAGCATATGCTTTATCGGTAGCGACTCTTCCTCGTGCAGTCTTCTCGAGGAGACCGAGCTGAATAAGGTATGGTTCGTATACTTCTTCAATAGTAGCTTGTTCCTCTGATAGGGCAGCGGCAATAGTATTGAGTCCTGTTGGACCACCACCAAACTTTTGGATGAGAACCTTGAGGATCTCACGATCTGCTGGTGTGAGACCGAGAACATCAACACCAAGCATGATGAGTGCTTTGTTCACAACATCTTTGGTGAGTCTTGTCTTATTGATCTGTGCATAGTCACGACTACGTTTGAGGAGATAGTTGGCAGTTCGTGGGGTAAATCGTGATCGAATGGCGATCTCAGTAACAGCATCATCATCTATCTCTATATCCAAAATCTTTGACGAGCGCTTGATGATCTCAGCGATCTCTTTGTCAGTATAAAACTCTAGCTTGAATACACCACCAGAGAAGCGGGAGCGTAGAGGCGCAGAAAGCATGGCGTATCTCGTCGTAGCACCGATCAGAGTGAATGGCGGTAGATCGAGCTGGATGGTCCTTGCCGATGGCCCTTTGCCTATGATAATATCGAGCGTTCCGGACTCCATGGCAGGGTAGAGGACCTCCTCAATAGCTTTGTTCAGACGATGGATCTCATCGATGAACAAGATATCGCCGGCAGACAAGTTCGTCACAATCGAGGCTAGATCACCAACTTTCAATATTGCAGGGCCAGAAGTAACCTTCATCTGTGAGCCAGTTTCTTTGGCGATGAGGTGGGCCAGCGTGGTTTTGCCCAGTCCTGGCGGGCCATAAAAGAGTATGTGCTCAGGCGGATGCTTGCGCTCTTGTGCTGCTGTAAGGAGGATATGTAGGTTATCTTTGATGTTCTTCTGGCCTATATACTCGTCCCAACGTGCAGGACGGAGCGTCTGGTCGAGAAATCCGACATCCTTGTCTTCTTGTGGGGTATTGGGAGGAGGTATTGACATTTTATATGAGGTATGCTATATTTCTTACGAAGAAACAGGATTCAGGATTCAGGATTCAGGAATGGGTGCAGAAGCGCTTTTGTGTTTATTCTTGAATCTTGAATCTCAAATCATGTTTCAATGTGCTTTATCGAGCTCATGAACCTCTAAGCAAAGGCCTTCCCAGGTTTGGGTATAGTGCTAAGGACATTCTGGTTGCAAAGCTTCGGCCTTGCGTACTGTAATTATCCTCGGGACTCTACCTCGCTTGACGCATCACGCGACAAGATTTTGCTTAGAGATTCCTGTGTTCGATCTCTACGAGCATCCTAGCGCTACAGCCGATATTAAAGCAATGGGGAAAAGTCCTAGCGCACGTCTTTGACAGAGCAGTCAAAGGTGTTTTTAGTGCAGTGAATGAGTTTTCATATTCGTTTTTCGAATATTGTCCTGCAGGGAATGTTGTGCATCCGCCAATTCCTTCTGCAATTTCGCCTTTTCTCTTTGTAACTGAACTATTTTAGCTCGAATCTTCGGCATGTCCGCTTCAACTGCGAATAGTTCATGCTTATCAATCTCAACCTGCTTTTGGAGTTGAGGAATCTCTTGCTTTAAATGAGTATCCTTGGTCTCATCTGTGCGAAGCTGTTCTTGAAGTGTTGCAACTTCACGCATTTCTTCAGTAAGTTGCTGGTGGAGTTGCTGTATCATCTCAGTGGCATTTTTCGGATTTGGCATATAAGTATATTAGTCAGTAAGTGAGATCACACGCTCAAGTTCTTCTATTGAAGTTATTCCTGCAAGAATTTTGAGCACACCATCTTGCTTCATGGTGAGAAGTCCTTGACCCTTTGCCGCTGCCCAGATCTCACGCTCACTCGGATTCATCTCGACTGCATTCTCGATCTTCTCATCAGTGAGGATAGCTTCATAAATACCGATGCGACCTTTGAAGCCTGTCTTATTACATTTGTCACAGCCGACAGCCGTCCATATCTTGTTTCTCTCCGCAGGAATGAGTGCCTTGTCTTCTATACCCACAATAGTTGTTTCGAGTTCTTGCTGGATTGCACCTTCAAGTGGAATTTCTTTTTTGCAGAATTCACAAAGTTTGCGTACCAGTCTCTGCGCCATGGCTACACGAATAGCCGAGGTCAGCACTTTCGAATTGACACCGAGGTCGATGAGGCGTGGATAGGTACCAGCAGCATCGTTGGTGTGCAGGGTAGAGAAGACCAGGTGACCAGTCAGAGCACTATTTACAGCGATGTCAGCAGTCTCGTTGTCGCGGATCTCACCGATCATGATGATGTCTGGATCCTGACGAACGGCTGCGCGTAGTCCCTCGACGAAGGTGTATCCTTTGTCATTGGTTTGTGTCTGCACAATACCAGGAAGGTGGTACTCGATCGGATCCTCTATAGTCACAATCTTGATCTTTGGGTTGTGAACCTTTTTCAAAAATGAATACAGAGTTGTAGTCTTGCCGGAACCAGTCGGGCCAGTGGTGAGGATCATGCCATCAGGACGATCGATCTCTTTGAGTAAAATGCTGAGAAGTTTCGGATTGATACCAAGAGATTCCAAAGGTACGTCTATAGATTTTGGATTGAGGAGACGCATAACGACGGATTCATTGTATGCGCCAGGGAGTATCGAAGCGCGCACCTCAATGTCACCAATGGGGAGACGTATGCTGAAGCGACCATCTTGTGAGTCTTTTTTGACATTCAGCTTCATTCCTGAAATGAGTTTGATACGTGAAAGTATGAGTCCATAAGTTTCATTGTCGAAATGGATAACTTCTTGCAAAACACCATCGAGACGATAGCGAAGCTGAACATACTGCTCCTCAGGTTCGAGGTGTATGTCGGATGCATCGATGGCGAGTGCACCTGCCACAATAGTCTCAAGTAATCGCGAAATACGATAGCTCTTTTTGGCTGCCATAGTCGTTTCGAGAATAGAAATAATAGTAGGGAGAGTGTTGGCTTCCTTGATGATGTTACCGATCTCTTCGTTGGAGATTTCTAGTGAGCCAGCCTTGCTCTCATATGCGAAAGAAAGATCCTTGTACATCTTCCAAGCCTTCTCGAGACTCTGCGTGGAAGAGATGGAGAGTTCGGGGGAGTAGCCCTTGGTTTTCAGGTCTGCAAGTACCGCCTGCGTTTTCTCATCTTGTGGGTTGCGTGCTGCGATCTTGACACGTTTGTTTATGAGCGCAAAAGCTGCCATATGTGCTCCACGTGCCGCATCCTCATGAATCAAGCGCAAGGCATCAGTGTTGATCGGTGTGCCAAGTAAGTTCACGTATTCGAGGTTGTATTTGCCAGAAAGGACCTGTACGAGGTCTTCTTCTTCGCGATGGAGAAGTTCGCTAATTTTCCTTTTCTGCTTATCTTCATCGAATACAAGAGTCATGTTTTCATTATAGCGTATATGAGCTCACAACAGAGCCATTTGTTGTGGATTGACTTTCACATAAAAAGGTGATATAATACATCAAAATACTCTGGAATGGTTCCAGAGATGAACATTGAAAGATCTTATGAGAAAAATAACTACACTAGTCTTGATAGTGGTTGCACTACATGGTGTGCGAGCACAACAAAGTGATTCATTCACCATGACCATCACTCGACACGGTCGAACACATACTGAAGAAGTGAAATTCGACAATAATGGGGTTGGACATTTCAAGGGAGGAGTTCACGTGAGTAGTCCTGCCGCATCAACAACATGGCAGACACCACAAATCACTACAGCCATTCAGCCAGCAGTCGTTGGTCAGTCGAGTACTGCCGTACCTGTATCGTATACGCCAACACGCATCGAGCGTACGGCTATCGCCGGAAACTCCTGGGGATTTGCTAGTGCATCAATCGGCATCAGTAGCTATGGTAACTACTACCCGATGACGTATTGGGAGGTGGACAATCGCTACAATGAACTGGCTCGCTACCGCTATTTTGAGCGAGGGTATGGTAGGGGTTGGTCAGGTGGGTACCCTGGTCACAGGTTGATCACTGGTGAATCATACAATTCTGGAGTGCGACCAATGCCACCAGTTGGTCCGCGTCCCCCGATGAATCATCGTTGAGTTATTACAAAGTTTGTTCGGGCCGCGTTTCTTACGAAACGCGGCCCTTTATGATGGCTCTATCTCGAGGTCCGACCCCGAGATTACTTGCTCCACACTCATTACTCCCGTATATTTACATGCATGACGCAACACATCTCACATTCTCTGGAAAAAACTGCCGCCATCGCTTCGGAGTGGCTCGGTAACATTACAGCGAAAAATGTAAAAAATATTGCAACTATTGTCGGTTTATCAGGACAGCTCGGTGCAGGCAAGACTGCTTTTGTGAAGGCGGTGGCGAATAAACTTGGCGTGAACGAGGATGTGACTAGTCCAACCTTCGTACTCATGAAATTCTATGACATTGTTGGGAAGCAGCCTTCTGGTCCTGACTATCCTTGGAAGAAATTGGTACATATAGATGCATATCGTTTGGAGGGTGCGCAAGAATTGCAGGTGCTCAAGTTTGAAGAGTTGGCTACTGATCCGAAAAATCTGGTCCTCATCGAGTGGCCGGAAAATGTGGAGGAGGCTGTGGTGGGGCAGAAGGGGTATTCGCAGATAACTTTCAAGGTGGGGGAGAAAGATACAGAGAGGGTGATCGAGTATTAGACGCCGAAATATAGGTTTTTCTTTGTTCATAAGCCTTCAAAACTGGTGTACAATGCCGATATGTCACCTGCCAAGAAAATGAAGTCTGAAAATAATGGCAAACCAAAACGCCTGATTCTGCTTGATTCACATGCTATATTGCATCGTGCGTATCATGCACTGCCAGATTTCGCCACCGCCAAGGGAGAGCCTACGGGCGCTCTGTATGGCCTTTCTGCCATGCTCATCAGCATCATCGAGAATTTGAAACCAGACTATATAGTGGCATGTTATGACCTCAAAGGCCCAACTTATCGTCATGAGATATACAAGGAGTACAAGGCGCAACGCAAAGAAACTGATGATGCTCTAGTGGCACAGATGGGAAGGTCGCGAGACATTTTTACGGCGATGAATATTCCGATCTACGATAAGGAGGCTTTTGAAGCGGATGATATGCTCGGTACCATAGTAGAGCAGATGAAGAGTGAGAATGCACGAAGGAGTAAGAAGAAAGAAGAGCCTGTAGATATTGTCATCGCCTCGGGTGACATGGATACATTACAGCTTGTTCAGGGCAAAGCGGTGCAGGTCTATACGCTCAAGAAGGGCATCAAGGATACCATCATGTACGACGAGGATGCGGTCAACGCACGTTTCGGATTTGGGCCTTTACTCATCCCTGACTACAAGGGTCTGCGTGGTGATCCGTCCGATAATATTATTGGCGTGAAGGGGATCGGAGAGAAGACGGCGACCATCTTGATCACGACATTTGGGACTATCGAAGAGATGTACAAGGAGTTGGAAGCTGGGCATGAAAAAAAGTTCGAGAAAGCTGGTATCACGCCACGCATCATTCAGCTCTTGAAAGACAACAAAGAAGAGGCAGAATTTAGCAAGATGCTGGCTACTATTCGCCGTGATGCGCCTATAACCTTCACCTTACCAGAGAAAATGTTCCGAGATTCACTCGACATCAAGAAGGTGACACAGTTGTGGACTCAACTGGAGTTTCGATCATTGGTTCAGCGATTGCAGAAGGTCATGGCGGGCGGAAGTTTCAGAGAAAGTGTGCAAGGAAAAAGAGATTCTGAGGGACGCTTCGGACCGAGCGCAGGCGAGGGAGAACCAGACGCATCGCCAGCAGGCGATGACGGCGTGTCCCGAACGAATCTGCTTTCTTCCGGCACACTTTCTAAGTCAAATGGTGGCGCCTCGCTATTTAACGCACCAATTGATCAAAAGTTGGTGAAGGAAAGTTTGCTTGCACTTTGGATTGTGAATTCAAATCTGACCAACCCAACCATAGATGACCTCTTGAATTTCGCGAACACTGACTCATTTGAGGAAGCGTCGAAGATTGTATTTGAGGAGCTTGATAAAAGGAATTTGAGAAAAGTTTATACTGATATCGAATTGCCACTTATTCCTATTACAGAGAAGATGGAAGCGCATGGCGTGCGTATTGACCGAAAGGTTTTGGAGAATTTGGCCAAGACATATCACAAAGAGGCGGACAGATTGCAGAAGGAGATTTGGAAGCAGGCTGGCATGGAATTTAATATCAGTTCACCAAAACAGTTGGGTGAAGTACTTTTCGACAAGATGAATTTGACGGCCAAGAATATGAAGAAAACAGCTGGTGGTGCTCGTTCGACACGCGAGTCAGAGCTGGAAAAGTTGCGAGACCTACATCCGATCGTACCGATGATATTCGAGTATCGTGAGCTCACGAAATTACTCTCGACATACATTGATGCCATTCCACCACTCCTTGATAGTGACGATCATCTGCATTCACACCTTGTTTCTGCTGGTTCGAGTACTGGTCGTATGGCGTCGATCAATCCAAATCTGCAAAATATCCCGATCAAAACAGAACTCGGTAAAGCTATCAGGAATGCTTTTATTTCTGAGAAGGGATTCAAGCTTTGTAGTTTCGACTATTCGCAGGTAGAACTACGCATAGCGGCATTCCTTTCTGGAGATGAGAAACTGATAGAGATTTTCAAGAAAGGGGAAGATGTTCATACCTCGGTAGCTTCATTTGTCTTCAAAGTACCTCTAACTGAAGTAACATCTGATATGCGTCGCCAAGCCAAGGTGATCAATTTCGGAATTATTTATGGTATGGGTGTTACTGCACTCCAGCAAAATCTGGGAACCACTCGTGCTGATGCACAGAAATTTTACAATGACTACTTTGCAACATTTTCTACACTGGCCAATTATCTCAATCAAGTCAAAGCTGATGCAGCCCGAACAGGATATACCGAGACATTCTATGGTCGTCGTCGCTACTTCGAAGGTATCAACTCAAAGCTACCATTCATCCGCGCGGCTGCAGAACGTACAGCCATCAACGCACCGATCCAAGGAACTGGTGCCGATATCGTGAAGATTTCTATGATCAGGATCGATGAATACATTACCAAGCAGAAATTAGAGAAAGATGTTTTTGCTCTACTCCAAGTTCATGATGAACTCATTTATGAAGTGCGTGCTGACAAAGTCGAGAAGGTGACAGCAGATATAGAAAAGATTATGGAGTCGGTGATGGACGTGAAAGATACGAAGGGTATTATCATGAAGGCTAGCGCGAATGTCGGTGATAATTGGGGGGAGTTGAAATAAAAATCGCCGAGTTGTCTCGGCGATATGCGATCAGTCGATCAAGTTTCTTTCTTTTAGCCACTTCAAGACCGATGCACCAGTGTCTGTGGTCTTATCTGTATTTGAGGTATTGAACCATGCCATCTCTTCGATTTCGGAACATGGTTTCGGACTCCCGATAAAATCGGCCGAATAGCAGGTGAGTTTGATGTCCATCTCCTTGTTGCCGTGTACCTTATCGTTGAACGTGACTAGATACTTTGGGGAACCTTGGATGATGTCAACGCCGATCTCTTCTTTGCACTCACGAGTCAGCGCCTGTTCATCGGTTTCTCCTGGGTTGCGCTTGCCACCGACAGTATAAAATATATCCTTACCTTTTGAGCGAACAAAAAGAACTTTACGATTGTATATATGGATTAAGGCCAGTTTATCAATCAGTTTCATAAACAGATCCTAACACTTGAGTGTTTTTTGGCAAGAATGATTGTTCGCAGTATACTGACAATATGCTCTACGTCTTCCACGGTACCGATACACATTCTGCTGTCACCAAAGCGACAAGTTTGGTCAACTCTTTGCGTGCCAAGAAAGCAGACGCTTCGTATGTCCGAGTCGAAGCGGGGCAGTGGACTCCATCGATCATTGAGGAACATTTGGGAGGACAAGGATTGTTTTCAAATAAATACATTATTTATTTGGATCGCGTGACAGAGAACTCCGAGGCCAAAGAGAAGTTGCCCGACCTCATTCCTGCCATGCAAGAATCTTCGAATATATTTATCGTCTTGGAAGGAAAGTTGAATGCGGAATTGAAGAAGGCATTTGAGAAAAGTTCAGAGAAGATGGTGGAGTGCGGAGTAAATAGTGAAACAGTAAACAGTAAACAGGGGAAAAAAGAAGAATTCAACATTTTTGCGCTCGCTGATGCCGTGGGTGCGCGAGATACATTCAAGGCTTGGTCTATGTATAGACAAGCGATAGATTCTGGAACTGAGCCGGAAAATATAGTCGGTACACTATTTTGGCAGGTAAAGTCCATGACTTTGGCCGCGAATGCTAGTGGTGCAGGTGAAGCGGGAGTTAGTCCATTTGTCTTCAGTAAGGCCAAGAAAGCCGCGGGGAATTATTCTTCGGAAGAGTTGGGTAAGCTGACGCGCTCATTGATTACCTTATATCATGATGGACATAGGGGAGTGAGTGATCTGGAGCTTTCGATCGAGAGGGTGATGTTGGGGTTGAGGGGGTAGTTAGCGTAGGGTAGA
>CAYTZE010000007.1:0-11584 GCA_964442415.1 uncultured Candidatus Saccharibacteria bacterium | reverse complement strand
TGTTGATCTTGGTGCCTTTGTACTGGATAGAAGTATTTTTGGCATAAATAGTAATGCCACGCTCCTGTTCGAGAGCGTTCGAGTCCATCGAGCCGTCATCACCGTGACCACATTGGGTCATGATGGCGTCAGTCAGAGTTGTTTTGCCATGGTCAACGTGAGCGATGATGGCGATGTTTCGGATTTCCATGAGTATAAAATGTTACGTTATATGGACGTGAATGAGAGTACAGTTTACATTATCTAGCATATTTTGTCAAAAATAAAAGCCCGACGGTTGAACCGTGGGGCTATTTGAACTTGTATTACTTTGACGATCTATGTAGTGGCAATTTCCTGACTAGGAAAAACTTGTGTGCTGTGTCCATGGATCGGAGTACGAGTCTTTGGGTGCATGATCTCATTGATGATTTCACTTGCGCTGGAATTGGGGTCGTTGATCCTGCACATGAGCGACCCACGTTCTTCGGCAGTAATGTTCATATTGTCGATCAGGTGAAGAGCTTTGCGTGCAGGAGTCCACATGAATGGCATCTCTACAAATTGCTCAAGATGATCATCCGCAAATCGAACTACAGCCGGCTCCGTAATGTTGTGATATTTGTCCCAACGACGCTTGAAGGTTTGGGGATCATCGTCATCACGTTTTACCCCAGAACGTATGCGTCTCTCGCGGTTCTCGTCAGCCCTGGCCTCAGAGATATCAACCTTGCAAAGACAGGCAAGGTGATCAAGAGTTTTCATCTCAATAATCTGTCCATCTGATCTCGGCCAACCACTGATCACTACATGACGTATCCCATCTTCCAGTCCTTTTTGGCCCTGTTGTGCAAGAAGATAGTTTACGAATGCAATATTTATCACCTGATCATTTAGCAGATTGCCCACCTTACGTTCACTTTTCGATGATTCGAAAACTGGATAGAGTGGGGAAAGATTTTTCTTGTCTTCATGCCAGGCGATGACGTCTTCAGTCATGTCACAAAAATGAAAACCGTGTATGTAAGTCGATGCGGCCTGAAGGATGCGCATCAATGTTGTTTTTCCACAGTTCGGGCTACCGATGATGGCAGTTATTCCGAATGTACGCATGAACCTACTAAGGTTGTTTGTCATTTGATATGTATGTGTACTGCAATTTGTTTGAGGCAGACAACATCCTTCCAATCCATTGGAAAGAACAGCCAATTGATAATATTACACCACTGTGAACTCTTTGACAAGTGGCATAAATAAGGATGTAAAACATAAAAACCTTCCAGTACTGGGCCTAGAAGGTTGTG
Organism: uncultured Candidatus Saccharibacteria bacterium; assembly: GCA_964442415.1. GTDB lineage: Bacteria > Patescibacteriota > Minisyncoccia > Phycocordibacterales > PALSA-1337 > C7867-002. The sequence goes on along the minus strand of CAYTZE010000007.1, from coordinate 10,301 downwards.
AAATACTATCTGATCTACTTACGGATCTAGCGTGGCTGTTGCTAGGATGTGCAAAGCTCTACCGTCGCCTGGTGAGCAGGGTGGACCCAATCGGCTGGTTTCGGATTGATCTTGTGATACACAGAATGACGTTTGTCTTCACAGTGTTCACCCCAGACCATCCTTTGTTTGCCACTGATGTTTATCCCAAGCAGTGTCTTCTGGATGGTCTTGCCGAGCGTCGCCTCCTGGATGAAAGAACCTGTATCGTCACATCGTTCACTGTATCTGTCGAAGGCATTCATCATCGTGATTCGATACACGCCAGACATCTGATCGTGTGTGTCTCTGATGAACAGTAGCCGAGCCCCTGGGCACAATTCGAGGATGTGATCAACATGATCCTCGTTGTGAGGGGTTCCGATGACGATCACGCTGGTGGGTTTGGCTCCTTGCTTCAATGTACAGTGATGCTGGATTGATACCGATATGAGTAGCGCGATCTCATTACCGGAGATTGAGAATTTCTTGTCCCCGAGGAATTTGAGTCGGTCGTGAAGTCCCGCCAGTCCGGGTATACGCATCTTGGAGGTTTGTTTGATCATAGACTCCACACAGCATACGAGAACACTATCGTTCCTAGCTGCTAGATTCTTGAAAACATCAGCGATCTGTTGTTCAAGTAGCTTGTCTTGTGCTACTACGAATGTGACATTGATTCCTGCCTCGATTTTTTGTATTTTTTTAGCCATTTTCTATCCATTTTGGTTGAGTGTTGTTTCAGCCATCCTTGGCCTATTTTGATCCATTTTCCAAAGAACAGCGATTGACAATAATAACACATTATTTGATAAAAGCAAAGAGTATTCCATTTGAAACAAACTCAAAGTCCATTTTACATTTAAGAGCTTTTTAACTCCATAGACTTTCTTCATCTTTTCTTCAGGTTAGTCTGATAGGATTTTCTTATGCATAATATACATGCTTTAAATACATCTACGGAGCTAGGTGCAAAACGACTATTTGAGAGTATTCCTACAACTGCTACGGATGCTATAGATAGCATATTGTCCTATGCAGTTTATTTCAAAGCATCTGATATTCACTGCGATCCTGGATCGACATCCACATCTTTACGCATCAGAGTAGACGGTCAGATCGAGTATGCAGGGGTGATGCCACAAAGTCTTCACGAAGAGGTCATCGCTAGACTCAAGATCTTATCTGGAGCTCGTACGGACATTCACGCTGTTCCACAGGATGGGCGCTGGAAAGCCGAGATAGATGGTGATATGTACAATATACGCATTTCATTTATGCCGACATATCATGGAGAAAATGCTGTCATGAGGATTTTGCCCATGAAGACTGATGGTGAGATCACATTTGCGAAACTAGGATTCACTTTGGATCATATACGATCTATCACTAGAGCATTGGGTATGACATCTGGTCTCATCCTAGTTACTGGACCGACTGGCTCTGGCAAGACGACTACATTACACGCGTGTTTGACTATCAAATCCAAAGAACCCCTCTCAACTATTACCCTGGAGGATCCCATAGAATACGAAATACCTTCTGTTAGACAGGTTCATATCAGGCATAGTCATGGCGTGACATTCGCATCTGGACTCAGATCAGCTCTTCGTCAGGATCCAGATGTGATCATGGTGGGAGAGATTCGTGATTCAGAAACTGCTAGAGTTGCTATACATACAGCTCTCACTGGACACTTGGTTTTATCTACATTGCATACAAATTCTGCTCTTGAGGCTATACCTAGACTTGTTGATATGGGCATAGATCACTATCTTCTGGCATCTACATTGAAATTGATCATTGCACAGAGACTGGTACGTAGTATATGCCAATACTGCCTGACTGATGGTTGTGAGAGATGTCGCAGTACTGGCTATAGAGGTCGATGTGTCATAGCCGAAGTATGTGAGATCGATGTTGGCTTGAAAAGTCTCATCACTAGGAATGAGAGTGTTAGCTCTAGTCTCGCCTATGCACGCTCACAAGGGTTCATACCTATGCGTGAAGATGGTAATGAAAAGATTGAGTGGGGAGTTACTACTGAGATAGAAGTTGAGCGAGTTTTATCAGAATAATGCTGACCAATGAACAACACAAAATGGCCAAAACTGCATAGAAATACTAGATGGAAAGCTCGCGACACTATCATGCTACTAGAACGTCTGGAGCTGTATGTTTCTTCGGGATTATCAATTGACAAAGCTTTACTAATATCAGGTCAAGGCATTTCATCGAAGCAAAAAAAATCTATTGATGATGTCCGAGCAAAAGTAATATCCGGTTCAATGCTTTCTAGATCACTCATTCAGCATATTGGTTTGTCAAAAACTCTATCTAGCCTGATTGAACACGGTGAGTCATCAGGTGGGTTAGTGAGGTCTCTCAGCATGGCACGTACATTACTCGAAAGGCAAGATGAGCTCATCAAAAAATGCCTTTCGGCTTTGGCATACCCAGTTATTATTGGTATTTTTGCTTGTATTCTTACATTCGGCTTGGTTCGTGGAGTCATGCCACAGATCATACCGTTACTCAAAAGTCTTCATGTCCAGTTACCATTGATCACAAGATTTGTAATAGCTATTTCTGAAAATGTTATTGCCTATGGACTTTATATTATACTGACAATTTTTGCTATCACCATTTTATCTATTTCACTCTACAAAAATATATATTTTATAAAAAAGTGGACACACATCATTATCATCTATGTACCGATTGTCGGTAGTCTGATATACCTATATTCACTTTCATTATTCCTACAGTCATGTGGTGCCTTATTGGAGTCAGGATTAGCAATAGATGTAGCATACTCAGATACAGTGAACGTGATCGCTATATTATCACTTAAGGAGAGGATGATACAGGCAACCCCCGATATCCGCAGAGGTATCTCTATTGGTTCACTATTTCAAAATAGCTCGAGACACATTCCTGCGTATATATCCCCACTGCTACTAGCTGGTGAAGCCTCTGGTACTCTAGGTAGTTCACTCATTCGTGCATCATCCATCATAGATCGAGATATGGATCATGCACTGAAACGTCTAACATCTCTTATTGAGCCAGTTATGATGGCAGGGATGGGGATTGTGGTTGGAGGTATAGCTGTATCAATTATGATGCCTATTTATGATATTTCCAAAGTACTTCAACACTAGAAGTTCAAGGATGACAGACATTTATGCCATGAAAAAAACAAGTCCAAAAAATAAAGACAGATCAGGAATTGTTCTAGTCGATATACTAGTCGCATTTTCTCTGGGAATATTATTTGTTGTAGTCATTACTACATCATCCAATCTTGCACACGATATATTTGATTTTGCATACGGGAGAAATGCATTATTGGATTTATATGATGCTCACAAGTCAGAATTCGACAACATGATGCCATATGAGACCCGACACATAAACTATATTCAGTCACATTCTACAACCAGCATCAAGGCCTTAGCACGCTGGTATGGCAATGATCGTATAGAGACAAATCTGACTATTAGCGTTGGTGGTGCTAGCAGTACAAAATATACTCAGTCAATGGTATTCCATTCAGTACGAGGATACCCATTCTTGGACAATGATGATGCGCAGGGAACACCACTTTGTTCCGTTGATTTTACTGGTTCAAGGATCAACTTTGATCCAGTGATTAGTTCAATAATACTCCCAATTGATCCAAATTTACCTCTTACTGATATTGAGGTTAGAGATGGGATTGCCTATATATCTAGTGATTCAAATAATGCATCTGATCCAGATTTGTTGATTGTCAATATTCGAGATATCAAAAATGCAAATGTAATTTCCGCTATCAATACAGGACCAGGCTTGACCTCGATAACCTTGGCCGGCAATAGAGTCTATGGTGCAGCTGCAAGTACGGCCTCACAACTCCATATCATACGTATGGATAGCTTGAGTTCACCAGTACTCGAAAGAAAATTTCAGTTACCTTTACCATATGCTACCGCTACAGCCCCAAATTCTAGCTCGATCTTCTATAACAAAGGAAAAATATATCTTGGTACAGAAAAATGGGGTGGTGACGAATTTTCTGTTGTAGATGTCTCAAATCCATTGGCGCCAAATCGAGTAGGTGGATTGGAGACAAATAGTAAGGTTAATGATATTTTCGTCCGAGATTCTCGTGCGTATATATCTGACTCTGATGAAAGGCAGCTGAGAGTCGCTGATGTGAGCAATGCAGGTGTACAAAATATTTTGGATTCATTTAGTCCATCTGGTTGGCAGAGACAGGAGGGGAAGTCACTCTCATATTTTGAGGATGGACTCGTTTTTGGTAGGACGTCAGGCGGCTTTAATATTAAAAATGATAATGAATTATTCTCGTGGCAGAATATTCCATCATCCTCACCACCAATTTCAAATACTACCCAATCATCAGTCGATATTCCTGGTGGTGTGTATGGAATTGTGACAGATAGAAATCATGTTTACATTGCAACAAAGCAGCCTGGGCATGAGCTTCAAATTTACGATCGTAGTGTCTCAACTACTACAGCAAAATCATTTCCATTATCGACTACACCACAGGCTATGACATGTGATGGTGCAAATATATACATTCTTACTACATCGTCACCGATTATATTCCAGATAACCTTCATCTAATATGCACAAAGGAATGACACTTATAGAAACGATCTTGTATACAGTCCTACTTTCTTTATTACTTGTAAGTACTATTGATTTTCTTACAGCGACTCATATGCAAAATATTAAACTAGTCAATGACATTCAAGATGCTCAAAATAAATAGTGCAAAAAATGGATTCATTGCTACGACGGCCATAGTCTTGCTAGCTATGGGTAGTTTTGCATTCATATTGGTAACATTGGCTTCAGCAGAATTGTACGCTGGCTCGGTTGAAAAAAGAGAGACTAGGATTCAAAAAATTTTGGATCAGTATTCCTGTGAAGAAAGTAGAAAAGTAGCTACCACAAAGGATTATTTCCAGAGTACGAAAGTAATTTTTTTGGAGTTTGTCTGCAATTAGTTTGATTTGGTACCTATATTACTAGTATAATATGTATACATTTGTGTCCTTCAATATTAAAACTACATCGTTTGAAGGTCCATTGGATCTTCTGCTTGATCTTATAGAAAAGCGCAAACTTTTTGTGAACGATATTTCCCTTGCCAGGGTGACTGATGATTTTATCGATCATGTACGTCAATTTGATCAATTACCTATGGCTGAGTCGGCGCATTTTATATTGATAGCCTCGACACTGTTACTAATAAAGTCAAAGTCACTCTTGCCAGAGCTGTTACTGACAGAAGAGGAGCATAGTGATATCAAGGATCTAGAGATTAGGCTCAAAATATACCAGAGAATAAAAGTAGCAAGTATTCAGGTACAGAAATTATTTGGTTCAGAAATGATATTTGGACAGTCACATTCAAGACCTGTTCAACCTGTATTTACACCTGCGGCCGATTTTACACTCAATAAGGCACTTGTATCTCTGAGAGATCTTATACATAGGATGCCCAAGAAAGAGAGTTTACCGAAGCATGTAGTTCAGAAAGTTATAAGTCTTGAGGATATGATAGGTACACTTACTGCGCGCATCACCTCTGGTTTGCGTATGAGTTTCAAACAGTTTACTGGTGAACACAAGGGCCAGAAGGTAAATGTTATTGTGAGTTTCCTTGCTATGCTTGAGTTAGTCAAGGATGGCATTGTTCATGTCACTCAAGATCATACCTTTGATGATATTATGATGGAAACGAAGGATGTGGGGGTACCTAGATATTAGTTTGCTATACTACTGATATGAAGACTGCACAGAAACTTGAGGCTATTCTATTTTGGAAGGCTGAACCCGTATCTCTGAAGAAACTCGCAAGCCTTCTTGATCTTGGTGTGAGTGATATCAAATCTGGTTTGCAGGAATTGGAAAGTTCGCTTGTAGATAGAGGGATAACTTTAGTTATTACAGATGATGAAGTCATGTTGGGAACCTCAAAGGACTTCTCAACACTTATTGAGCAGTTGACCAAGGATGAGTTGTCTCGTGACATTGGCAGGGCTGGTGTGGAGACACTTTCCATAATTCTGTACCAAGGACCTATATCTCGAGCAGACATTGATTATATTCGAGGAGTCAATTCCCAATTTATTATTAGAAATTTGCTTATCCGAGGGCTCATCGAACGTGTCGACAATCCCAATGATGCTCGTAGTTTCCTTTATAAGACTACAATTGATTTGTTATCACATTTGGGTCTTTCGAAGATCGAGTTATTGCCAGAATATGATCAAGTCAGAAAGGATATTGATGGATTTAAACTAAGTACAGACGTATCCAATGTATCCAACTAGTGTAAAACCTATTGATCGCTTCTTTCTATTTTCAGTTGTGACGCTGACTGGTGGTGGCTTTGTGATATTTCTCTCAGCGTCACTCGGTTTGTTGGCACAGGATGGAGTGAGTTTTAGTTTGGTTGCACTCAAACAAGCGATTAGCCTCGTCATCGGAGTGGTGGCATTTTTTGTTTTTTCTCGAGTCAGGTATCAGTATATACAGAGAACAGCCCTTTTCATATTTGTTGGAGCTATCGCAATAAATTTGTTGTTATTCATACCGAGTATATCTCTCAATCATGGTGGCGCTGCTCGTTGGGTAGATTTTGGCTTTATCTCCTTTCAGCCTTCAGAGTTTTTGAAAATTGCTTTTATTATTTACTTGGCTGCATGGATACATTTTGCAAAAGATCGTATAAAATCACTACGTTTTGGTTTGTTACCGTATCTTGTAATGACAGGTATATTGAGTTTACTGTTACTTATTCAGTCTGATACGGATACACTGATTATCATCTGTTTTACAGGTATAGTTATGTTGTTTATTGCTGGATTACCATATCGTCACATTATGATAGTAGGTACTATAATGATTGTGGGTATTTTGGGAGTTATCTGGCTTCGTCCTTACGCATTGGAGCGTGTAAAAACATATCTGAATCAAAGTAAGGACATACAGGGTGCAGGCTATCAGATCAATCAGTCACTTATAGCCATCGGGTCTGGTCGGCTATCTGGTAGGGGATTTGGTCAGAGTATACAGAAATTTGGCTATTTGCCTGAGCCGATTGGTGATTCTATATTTGCTGTTGAAGCAGAGGAGTTCGGTTTCGTCGGAAGTTTGTTGTTGCTCTCACTTTATGTTGCTTTGGGAGTGAGTTGTTTCCGAATAGGTACTAGATCACAGAACTTATTTGGTGGTTTCATTGCTATCGGTATATCTGTACTCATTATCACAGAATCATTCATGAATATGGCAGCTATGCTCGGTCTCATACCGCTTTCTGGGCTGCCTCTGCTTTTCGTTTCTCATGGCGGTACAGCGCTCATTATTGTACTTGCAGCAACAGGTATTATTGCCAACGTATCTCGCTCACAAGGTCAGTAAATGTTATAATCACACCTATGAAAATACTCTTTACTGGAGGAGGTACTGGAGGCCACTTTTATCCGATTATTGCTATCGTTGAGGCACTCCGTGAGCGTATGAAGGATCGCAAGATCATATCACCACAGCTATACTACATGGCTCCTACCAAGTACAATGCCCGACTACTTTTCGACAATGATATAGAGTTCGTGAGTGTGCCAGCAGGCAAAATACGTCGCTATTTTTCTTTACTCAATATTACAGATATATTCAAGACTGTATATGGATGCTTCTCCGCTTTGGCAAATCTATTTCGAATATATCCAGATGTAGTTTTCGGCAAGGGAGGTTATGCTAGTTTCCCGACTCTCTTTGCGGCCAAGATTTTGAAGATACCAGTTGTCATACATGAGTCAGATAGCCAGCCAGGTAGGGTCAATTCCTGGGCAGGTAAATTTGCAAAGAAAATTGCAATATCTTATCCAGATGCGGCAAATTTTTTTACCAAAGAACAAGGCGTTGTCGCTTTGACTGGTTGCCCTATACGAACCGAGGTTGCGCAACCACTATCGAATGGTGCTCACGAGTTCTTGAAACTCGAGTCCAATACTCCTGTAGTATTGATCTTGGGTGGCTCACAAGGATCACAGCGCATAAATGACGCTATTATTGAAGGTTTGCCCGATATGTTGAGTCGTTATCAGGTCATCCATCAGACCGGTAGAGACAATATTGCAGAGATCAGATCCACAACAGATGTTATCCTCAAGGATCACCCTCATAATTATCGTTACCATCCATTTGATTACATGAATGAATTGGCTCTACGTATGTCCGCTGGTGTTGCCAATATTGTTATATCTCGTGCAGGATCAACTATATTCGAGATCGCATCTTGGGGCGTGCCATCCATAATTATCCCTTTACCTACATCGATTAGCCATGATCAAACTGCCAATGCATTTGCCTATGCACGTACAGGCGCAGCATCAGTTATTGAGGAGAACAATCTGAGTGCACATATAGTTATTGAGGAGATTGATCGTATATATGGATCAGCTGTGATCACTGAGACCATGAAGAAGCAAGCTCGATCATTTGCTAGGCCAGATAGCGCCAAAGTTATCGCAGATGCACTACTCGATATCGCACTTGAGCACGAAAAGTAGTTAAAATACTGACCCAATTTAAAGAATCTGTCAATTTATTTTGACTTGCATCATGGTATATATTATGTGCTATACTATTTGTCTAAAACTGTCGAATTTAATAATTTATTAGTAATTTCACACTATTATGAATCCAGAACAAAATGGTATCAAAACATGGCAATGGTTGGTCACAGCTATCATTATCATTGCACTTATCGTTGTTGGTATTATGGTCTTTGGCAAGAAAGGAGATGATTCTACTATGGTAACAGGTGATGATATGTCTGCTACAGATACTATCGACACAACAGCTGAGGGCAATCGTGTAGTCATGACAGATCAGTTCCCAGGTAATGTCGTATATATCTCATCAGTACAGCTCGCTTCTCCAGGATGGGTTGAGATCCATGCTGATAACAATGGTCAACCAGGTTCTATACTCGGATCTATGTATTACGAAAAGGGTATAAATCCAGGTGGCAAGATAACACTATCCAAGCCTACAGTTGAGGGTGGTATTTATTACGCTATGTTGCATTCTGATGATGGTGACAAGAAGTTTGACGCTACCAAGGATCTTCCACTGAAGGATTCCAAGGGTGCTATCATTATGAAGATATTCCATGCATCAGCATCGGTTGAGGCAGGTATCAAGGGATAGTTTCTACACTTAGTTTATTTAAGTGAGTAAAATGAGTCTTCGCAAGGAGGCTCATTTTGCATAAATGAAAAGGAGACTGGAGATTAGATATTAGAGACTGGATGCGAGCTTCTAGTCTCTAATATTTACCTTCTAGTTCCTAGCATCCTGCTTCTCTGTTATACTATTTATATGACAATCACTACCCGCTTTGCTCCATCCCCAACAGGCTATTTCCACGCCGGTTCCTATCGTACAGCTCTTTTTGCATGGATATTTGCTCGGCAGAATCAAGGCAAGTTCATCCTGCGTATTGAGGACACAGACAAAGAAAGATCAAAGAAAGAATACGAAGAAAATATTATTGATAGTTTGAAATGGCTTGGTCTAGAGTATGACGAATTTTACCGTCAGTCTGATCGTACATCTATATACAAGGGCTATATCCAACAGCTTATTTCTTCTGGGCATGCCTATATTTCAGATGAGGTCGCTCGTGAGAAAGCCCTACCAATTTCTGCTGAGAAGGGTGGGGGAGGTAAGCCGATGATACCTATGCGCACTTCTGTAATTCGCTTCAAGAATCCCAACAAGAAAATTATGTTCAATGATACTATTCGTGGCACTATCGAATTCGATACTACCGAGCTTGGTGATTTCGTGATCGCAAAAAGTGAGGAGGAACCAGTCTTTCATCTTGTCGTCGTGATCGATGATCATGAGATGGGTGTGACTCACATCATCCGCGGAGAAGATCATATATCCAATACCCCACGCCAGATTCTTATTGCAGAAGCTATCGGTGCCAGAATACCTCAGTATGCGCATATCCCACTTCTGCTCTCGCCGGATCGTTCCAAGCTTTCCAAGAGGAAGGGGGCCATACCAATAAGTGAATATCGTTCCAAAGGATATTTGCGTGAAGCAATCTTCAATTATCTCGCGCTTCTCGGATGGCATCCCACAGACGATAGGGAAGTGCTCTCCCCTGATGAGATTTTGAAGGAGTTTACACTGGATAGAGTTCAGAAGAGTGGTGCTATTTTTGACGAAGAGAAACTCAA
>CAYTZE010000006.1:0-11697 GCA_964442415.1 uncultured Candidatus Saccharibacteria bacterium | reverse complement strand
ATGAGTCCAAAAGAAACGAATAAGAAATTCCTGATATTTCTAGGAGTAAAGATACGTATCGAAAGAGAAAAGCTCAATTTATCCCAAGAGCAACTCGGCAAAATGTCCAAATTCCACCGCACCTATATCGGTATGATTGAGAGGGGTGAGAAGAATATCACTATCTCCAATTTGCGCAAACTAGCTCACGCACTCAAGCTAGAAGTTAGAGATTTGATCGATTTTTAGAGTTATCCACATATTCGTATGATTTACTTGACATGTATTCTTGGTTTGCTATGCTAGCTATAGATAGCGCTAACTAAAGTAGGCATGTTGATTTCTACCAAATAATTTGGTGGAGCATGACGAAATGCAAAAACGCTTCGCATTAAGAACTATGAAAACAACAATGTCGGTTCCAGAGCTTGAACATTGCAGTGTTCAACTTACAGAAGGCGCTATTATGCGCATTCAACAATTAATGAAACTTGATTTCTCTCGGGTGAGGAAATTTATGAATGTCAGGTTACACTTTGATGAGGAACAAATTGAGAAGATGGAGCTCGAATATAAGCGCTTTCTCTGTCTCTCAATTGCGTTTCCTGATAAAGCCTTTCCGATATCAAATGCAGTGGACGATATGTGGCATTCTCATATCCTATTCACCTACGAATACCATCAGGCTTCGGAAATTGTCGGTTGTGATTATCTCCATCATATTCCAACATTGAATGAGGAGGAGCGTTCTGCCCTTGAACCACAGTATTTCCAAGACACGCTTGGATGTTACAGACTACTCTTTGGAGAGCCTCCAGAATCATGGTGGCCCAAGGCGTCTGCTCAAATCTGTTGGTCATGTGGCTGTAAGGTGGGGAAGTGCCCTCGACATCTGCGCACGAATGCTGTAGAAGAAAAGGAGTGCGCTACGTAACGGCCACTAAAACTCATGAGAGTAGATAAGATCTACTCTCATTTTTATGAAGTATAAGAAATTCAAATTGAATCCAGGTTGTGAGACGCAATGGAGATCATGGTGTGATTTTTTACGTACTCAAAAAACTCTAGTTTTTGAAACTATGCGAGAAGAAAAAGTTTGGCATGAGTCTTGTTGGTTGACAGATGGGTACGTTTACTACGGTATGGAAGGTGAATGCCTTCCTGCGACAGATAGAGATATAAATAAGGAACACAAAAAGAACCGCAAAGAGTGCTTGGAGTTACCTGGTACTTTGGTTGATAGTGTTCCTAAGAATGCAGAAATACTCTTTGATTTTAGAATTGAGAATTAATTTTTGGTTTATTAAATAAAAAACCACCCTTGAGAAGCTCGGGGTGGTTTGAAGGGAGGAACGATACTAATTTGTTCCTTTGAAGATAAACATCTGCGCTTTATCAGTAGACAATCCTTCAACAAAGCTTACTACCTTTTCAGTACTCATCTGGTTGAGAGCCTCCATACGATCAGAGTCGTTTATTACGCAATTAGCCGATGAATAACGTTTCAGGGCAGTAGCACGGAACTCATCTGGATCGATAGGTCTCATATCGAATACATGACCGACACCTTGTTGTACCTCAGTAAGCCTTTCTTTGCTCGTTACTGCTGAGTTTTTGAGAACATCACGGAATGCCTGGATTACAGGCTCGATATTTTGATTTTTTGTTTCGGCACAAAATCCGAAACAATCCATCGCTGGTATTCCCCAGCCAAAACAGAAGGTGCTGTATACCAAGTTCCTCTCTTCACGGAGGACTCGATATAATGGAGAACTTAGATCACCGAACTGAAACAGATCGTCGAGTACACTGATTTTGAAGTAGTCAGATTTTGGGTCTTTCTTATCGATCGGGAATAACATATATACGACCGATGAAGAAAATTTTGTATCGATGATATGTGTCTTTCCTCCGTTCCATATTGGCAGTTCGGTATATAGTGAAGGCTTTCTTCGTTCAGTAAGACTATTGTCCGGAATTATCTCAGCCAACTCCGAGAGCTCCTTTAGAACCTCTTCAAATGGAATATTGCCGATAATTATCAGTAATGCTCTCGAACGGTCGTAACCTTTTTTATGAGCCAGACGGAGCAGGGATGAATCCATAGAATCAAGACTTTCTTCTGTTCCTAGTACTTGATGTCCAAAGGGATGATTTTCATATATCTTATCCAAGAGCTTTCTGTTCGCTGATCCCAATAACGTTCCGTGAGCACGAGCAATTTCCTGACGAATAATGTCTCTCTCAGCTTTTATATCCAAATCTCTGATGATTGGTTGTGCGAAAAGGTCAGTAATGACCGAGAGTCCTTGTTTCCAAGCAATGAGAGGGACAGAACACAAGTAGGTTGTCTTCTGTTGGTCTGTATACGCGTTAACATACCCACCGAATTTTGTCGCCCATCCTCGGGTAGCATTATAGCCACCAGGGTATTTGACTGTCCCACGGAAGGGTACATGTTCAAACCAGTGATATAGACCAGGCTTTCCGACGGATTCGTCATCAGCTGAACCAGTAAAGATTGTCCAGGAAAGACTGACGGATTTAACCATCTCTGGCATGCGTTGATACAGTATTGGAATCCCATGAGGGCCAATAATAGTTTGAATTTCTAGCATATTTTACCTTTTATTTGATTGTGAAATGGAGAAAATACTCCTTACAACTTTAAATTAAAAATAACATTTTATTTTGATTAAGTCAATACTAAAATACTTAATTTTTATAACAAATAAGACCCCATAGGGTCTTATTTGTTATAAAAGTATTGGAGAAGTTTATTTTGTCTCCGTAGGAACGTCAGCAGCTTTTTCTTCAGTAGTTGATGCCTCAGATACAGGGATTTCCTTGACCTCTGCCTCCTCATCAGAATCCTCATCTGCATCTTGCTCGGCACCACCAGCTGATTTGATATCGATCTTCCAGCCAGTGAGCTTGGCTGCTAGGCGGACATTTTGACCACCTTTGCCGATAGCGAGGGACTGCTCGTCTTCTGTCACAGTGACGATGGCACGGTGTGCCTTTTCATCAAGTTCGAGAGAAACCACTTCGGCAGGGGATAGTGACTCCTCGATGAAGAGTGCTGGATCCTCATTCCACTCTACTATATCGATCTTCTCACCTGAGAGCTCGCTGGTGACTGTCGAGACACGGACTCCACGCTGGCCGACCATAGAACCGATCGGATCTATGTGTGCATCATGAGAAATGACTGCAACTTTGGAACGTGAGCCAGCTTCGCGGGCGATAGCCTTGATCTCGACGACACCCGAAGCGATCTCTGGAGCTTCTGTTTCGAATAATTTCGCCAAGAACTTTGGATGGGCACGTGAGAGCTTCAAGACAATGCCCTTCGGCGTTTCCTCGACGGCATAAAGATATGCTCGGATACGATCACCAGTCTTCCAGCGTTCACTCGGGATCTGTTCCTCGTAGGGTACGATACCTAGAGCACGACCCATATTCACATGTACAATACCGCGCTCTACTCGCTCGACGACACCAGCGACAATTTCGCCTTCTTTTGCACCGTATTCACCCATAACTGACACCTTTTCTGCTTCACGGATCTTCTGGATGATGATCTGCTTGGCAGTTTGCGCAGCAATACGACCGAAGTCTGCTTTGGCCTCTAATGGAAATACCAATTCCTCGCCTATCTCTGCGTTTTTCTTGATCTTCTTGGCATCTTCTAGGAGCATGTGTTGCTCGGTGTTGAAACGAATCTTGATATCATCGACGTTGGCTTCTTTGAGATCTATGTCCTGCTCTTCATCGCCTTCCATGATGACTTGATCACGGTCAACGACAACTTTGACCTGCCAGAACTCTACTGCACCACTATTCTGATCGAATGAAGCTCGAACTATCTGACCCTTCTTGCCGTACTCTTTCTTATATGCAGTAGCTAGGGACATAGCGATTGCTTCCAAGGTTTTCTCCTTTGGAATACCGCGCTCTTCCTCAAGCTGTTGGACTACTGAATTTATTACTTTGAGATCAAACATATATTTAGTTGTTATTGATTTGTAATAGTGAGGTAGGAGCCAAGAGGTATGAGATAGGAGAATTCCTAGCTCATATCTCATACCTCCTTTTAATAAAAATGTCCGCCGGTGGGCGAACAAGAACGTAATGAGCACAGCATACCATATTTACAGGGAAGTGCAAGTATTTGCATTTTCTGACTGTTGTTTAGCCTCAATAATTGAATAGTAAAAAACTTATCCCACGTTCCTTAAGCGTTTAGACATATTTCTTGATATAATACACTCAATATGCTCGTCGAAGATACCCAGCTCTACAAGTTTATTCTTGACTCCGGACTTGTGTCCAAGGAGGATCTTGAGGATGCAAAGAAAGATGCAGACAAGGAAAACAAACGCCTAGGTGACATCTTGGTCTCTGCCGGCAAACTGACCGCAGATAACTTGCGTCGTATGGAGGCCTACGTACTCGGTATTCCTTTCGTAGATCTCAAGAACAAGAAGATAGACTTTGAGACACTTTCCCTCATTCCAGAACCTATCGCTCGTGGCCACAATATTGTGGCATTCAAGAAATCTGACACTGCTCTAGAAGTCGCCATGCTAGATGTGAACGACCTTTCGGCCATAGACTTCATCAAGAAGAAGGTAAATCTGAAGATCCAACCTCGTCTCACAGATTCAGACTCTCTCAAAGAAGTGTTGGTGCAGTATCAAAAGAGTCTGAAGGCAGAATTTGGTGACTTGATCCAGAAGGAGACTGCCACACTGAAGACTATTGCCGAAGATAGTGGGGAAGGAGCGAGCGAAGCAGATATGAAGAAATTGGCTGAAGACCTGCCAGTAGTTCGTATAGTGGATACTCTCATCAAGCATGCTGCTATCCAGAATGCCTCTGATATCCATATAGAACCTATGGAAGAACAGGTTCTAGTTCGTTACCGTATAGATGGGCTCTTGCATGATGCTATGGTACTGCCACGCCAAGCTGGACCCTCTGTCTCAGCTCGTATAAAGGTGCTCTCAAATCTGAAGCTGGATGAGAAGCGTCTGCCACAGGATGGCCGTTTCAAGGTGGAGATGAACAAAGAGAAAGTTTCATTCCGCGTATCTATATTACCGACATATTATGGCGAAAAGATAGTCATGCGTTTGCTCCGTGAAAGTATCTCTGGTTTCACTCTAGAGTATTTGAATTTTCATGGTGAAGGATTGGAGCGTATACACAAAGCACTCAAGAACACTACCGGACTCATACTCACTACTGGTCCGACTGGCTCCGGCAAGACTACGACACTCTATACTATGCTCGATCTTCTCAATCAGCCTGACGTGAATATCTCTACTATCGAAGACCCTATCGAATATCAGATGGCACGCATCAATCAGACAGCAGTACGACCTGATATAGGTTTCACTTTTGCTTCGGGTATACGTACACTAGTTCGTCAGGACCCTGATATTATCATGGTGGGTGAGATCCGTGATGCTGAGACTGCTGCTCTAGCTGTGAATGCAGCTCTCACAGGTCACTTGGTCCTCTCTACACTCCATACGAACAGTGCAGCTGGCGCGATACCACGTATGTTGGATATGGGTGTCGAGTCATTCTTGCTGGTTTCTACGGTGAACATTGTCATCGGTCAGCGTCTAGTTCGTCGTCTAACCGATACCAAGGAGCAGATCAAACTAAGTAAGGATGAGTTTGCAGAGCTGGAAAAGCTGGCAGATATGGATCGTGTTCTGGCTGCATTGAAGGCTGACAAGGTAGTGAAGCCTGGTGATACTTGGAAGGATATCCCTTTTTGGAAGGCCGTACCATCTGGTGATAATGATGGCTTCAAAACTCGTACTGGCATACATGAAGTGTTGAAGATGAGCACTGCCATCAAGGATCTGATCATGAAGGGTGCAACTGCCAGTGAGATCGAAATGCAGGCCAAGAAAGAGGGTATGCTCACTATGTTGGAGGATGGTATTTACAAGTGTGCTGCAGGCCTGACTACTATAGAAGAAGTACTAAGAGTTATTACTGAATAATTACACACCTCTACTCATGTCCCACTTCGTATTTAAAGCAAAGAAACCATCAGGTGAAGTATATAGTGCAGAAAAGGACGTGGCTGATCGTTACGAACTATACAAACTTATTCGTGAGAGCGGAGATGAAGTAGTTGACGTGAAAGAAAGATCTTCATCCAAGGGTCTCAACATGAACATTTCCATTTCTTTTTTCAAAAAGGTGAAGATGATCGAGAAGATAAATTTTGCACGCAATCTAGGATCTATGTTGGAGGCAGGACTCGCTTTGTCACGAGCCTTGTCGGTACTCGAACGTCAGTCGCGTAACAAAATATTTAAAGACGTTTTGAATACACTCATCGCAGATATCAGCAAAGGCTCTACATTTTCTGACAGTATGGCGAAGCATCCAAAAGTATTTTCGCCACTTTTTGTCTCGATGGTCCGAGCAGGTGAACAGTCAGGAACCCTTGCAGATTCTCTGAAAGTTGTGGCTACTCAGATGGACAAGACCTACACATTGGAGCGCAAGGTCAAAGGAGCACTAATATATCCAGCAGTCATATTGTGTGTGATGGTGATCATAGCAGTACTCATGTTCACATTCGTGATACCTACACTCATGAAGACATTTACCGAACTTCATGTACAGCTACCTCTCAGTACCAGATTTATATTAGGTATAAGCGATATATTCCAACACTACGGTATTTTCGTATTGTTGGGCTTGTTGATCATAGGTATAGGTATCATGTGGTGGTCCAAGCAGCCGCAAGGCAAGAATATAATTCATGCACTCATACTCAAGTTGCCAGTCATAGGTCCCTTGGTCCAGGAGACCAACGCAGCACGTACTGCGCGAACACTCTCATCATTACTCGGCTCTGGGGTAGATGTTGTAGAGTCTGTGGCTATCACAGCAGGTGTAATCCAAAATGTTCATTTCAAGGCTATCCTAGATAGAGCAGGGGAAGCTATCAAGAAGGGAGATCTGATGTCAAAAATATTCAATGATTCTACGAAATACTACCCTATATTCATGGCTGAAATGATGAGTGTGGGTGAGGAGACAGGTAAGACAGGTGAGATGCTCATCGGTGTTGCTCATTATTATGAAGATGATGTCGAACAGAAAACAAAAGACATGTCTACGATAATAGAGCCGATACTCATGGTGATCATAGCGGCTGGTGTAGGATTCTTTGCGATCGCTATGATCTCACCCATGTATTCTCTCGTAGATGCAATATGATGAAGAGATATGAGAAACGATATAAGAGATATGAGGGAAAGGCCTTCACTCTGGTGGAAGTACTAGTGGGAACAGCGGTATTTATTGTGGTGGCGCTTGCTACGTACAATGCTTTCACGGCACTATTTCAGCTAGCATCTGGTGCCCAAGCACGAACTCTGGCTGTAGCACTGGCTGATGAACAGTTCGAGATCATCAGGAACATGCCATATACTAGTGTCGGTCTGACCAACGGTATTCCACTAGGCATTTTGCCACAGTTGCAGACAATATCACGCGGAGGCATGTCTTTCACTGTCAATCTTACTGTACGCAATGTGAACCTGTCGACCACCACTCTCCAAGCTAGTGATAAGTTGGTGGAGATAGATGTCGAGTGCCCAACATGCAAGGATTATCAGCCAGTAATATTGACTGGACAGATATCTCCAGCCAATCTGCAATCAGCAGGCAATGGTGGCGCACTAGTAGTCCAAGTTTTTGACGCCAATGGTCTGCCAGTAGAGGATGCTGTGGTAGATGTACAGAGTGTGGCCACTTCTTCAGTCAAGAATAATGACGTGACGAATAACAATGGCTTGTTAAACATCATCGGTGTTCCACCAGGAACAAATATGTACAATATAATAGTGTCGAAGACTGGATACTCATCTGATCGTACTTATGCTTCAGGTGGAGCTGCTGGCGCATCACCAGATAAACCCAATGCGAATGTCCTAAATCAGCAGGTAACCACTGTGAGTTTTTCAATAGATCGTCTGAGCTCACTACACTTCTCCAGTGTCACACCATTATGTACACCGGTGCCTAGTGTGCATTTCTCATTGACAGGCTCAAAGAAATTGGCGACTACTCCGAGTGTCATCCTGAAGTATCCTACTAACAATATTGTTACAGATGGTAGTGGGGTATATGATCTAAATTCTATGGAATGGGATACATATACTCTCACCCCTACTGATAGTTCCTTCGATGTTGCAGGAATCAATCCATTCAGTCCATTTGTATTGAATCCGAATAATTCACAAAATGTACAACTCGTTGTTGTGCCAAAAAATGGCAATAGTTTGATGGTATCTGTAATGGACAGTGCTACAAAGTTACCGATATCTGGAGCAACAGTTCATCTGACTGGACCATCTAGTTTTGATGATACACAGATCACTGGTCAAGGATATATCTCACAGACTGATTGGTCAGGTGGAGATGGTCAGACTATGTATTCTAATACTACCAAATATGCTTCATCAAATGGATTAGTTGATACTTCTACAACAACAGGATCTATAAAGTTACTTTGGCAACCTTTCACTGAATACAGTATGGCTACAGGTACATTGGAGTCATCTACTTTCGATACTGGTACTACTAGCAATTTCTATACATTTTCTTGGAAGCCGACCGGTCAACCCATGCTTGCAGGAGTGACTCCAGCAAAGTTCCAGTTTGCGACTAGTCCAACAAGTAATCCTGGATCATGGAATTATCTAGGACCAGACGGTACATCCAATACGTATTTCACAGTTCCTGGAGCATCGATAAGTAGTGCCAATAATGGCAATCAATTTGCGAGATATATGACGTATTTGAGTACAAATACTGCTACAGCGACTCCGCAGGTGACTGATGTAACATTTGCTTATACTTCTGGATGTATCCCGCCAGGACAGATACTGTTCCAAGGTCTATCCCAAGGTACTTATACATTGGACATTACTGCGCCAGGCTATACTGCTTATTCAAATTCTAGTGTTACTGTTAGTGCTGGTTGGCAAGAGAATACTGTCAGTATGTCACCATGATAAATATACATTCATGAGAATAAAATCCTCGTACAAATCTGGCATGACTATGGTAGAACTTCTCACTGCAGTAGGTATTTTCGTTGTCATAATGATCGCCGTTACGGCATTCCAGTCCAATATATTCATTTACAATAGTTCGATTTCAGGATCATTCCAGACAGCGCAAAACGCACAAGTTATATTGAAGACTATTTTGACCGAAGTTCGTGAGGCATCACCTGGGGGTAATGGATCATATGCGATAGCAAATGCAGCTAGTACGAGCCTCTCATTTTTCTCTGACGTGAATAATGACGGTGTGACAGAGCTTGTAACCTATACTCTAGTGGGCACAAATCTTTTCCGTGCAATAGTTTCTGGTACCGGAAATCCGATAGTATATAATATCGGTAGTCAGTCTACTACAACTTTGCTTAGTAATGTCACCAATGGTTCTGCAGTAACAACATTTCAGTACTATGATACGAATTATAATGGTACTAGTACGCCACTCACATATCCTATAACCGCTACGAATGTTCGCCTGGTGCGAGTCAATGTGCGTCTCGACCTTGACCCGAATAGATCACCGATACCTACTATATATACTGTTCAGGCGGGACTAAGAAATCTAAAGAGTAATTTGTAAATATTTATGACATCAAAAATATCATTACTAGGGAAAATGAACCGCGGAGATATCCTGCTTTCTGTGCTTGTATTTGCAGCAATAGCTGTGACTATGGTCATAGGTTTGGTCAACTGGGGAGGGTCATTACTGAAGAATATCCGTACCGTAGCTACTAGGGAACAAGCATTCCAGATAGCAGAAGCAGGTGCAGACTATTATCAATGGCATTTGGCTCAGGCCCCCAATGACTACAAAGATGGTACTGGAGCAGCAGGTCCATACGTACATAATTTCTACAATCGTGACGGTGATCTGCTCGGTACTTATTCTTTGACCATAACCCCACCACCAGTAGGTTCAACAATAGTGAAGATAGTTTCTGTTGGTACTGTAGCCTCCACAACTGTCAGTCGTACGGTTCAGAAGACTTTGGCTATACCTTCTTTGGCAAAATTTGCTGTTGTCGCCAATGATAATATGAATTTCGGCTCAGGTACGACTGTTTTCGGTCCGATCCAATCCAACAAAGGTATCCATTTTGATGGCGTAGCACACAATCTAGTTTCTAGTTCTCTAAATACATATACCGATCCTGATACAGGGCTCAGTCAATGGGCAGTATATACAACATCAGGTACAGATGATCCGCGTCCCAATACTCCAGTAAATAACAGACCAGATGTATTCATGGCAGGTAGACAGACTAGTGTACCCGCCTTCGACTTTACAGGGCTGACTGCTGGACTAGCACAACTACAAACTTTGGCGCAAAATGGTGGTAAGGAATGGACTGCTTCTGGTCAACAGGGATATCATATAGTACTCAAGACCAACGATACATATGATCTATACAAGGTAACAGCTCAAGTAGCCTCACCGAGTAGTAACTGTACAAATAGTCAATCTGGAGCGATCAATCAAGGTGGATGGGGAACATGGAGTATCTCGACACAGACAGCAGTCAACACTGCAGGAAGTAATAATTATCCTTTTCCGTCGAATGGTATCATATTCTTTGATGATAATGTTTGGGTCGATGGCACAATATCTAGTGCACGATTGACAATAGTGGCTGGCATAGTTGGTGCAACTAGTAACTACCCATCAATCACAATCAACAAGAATCTCAAATATACAAACACTGATGGATCTGATGTGATAGGTCTCATAGCACAGGGTAATATCAATTCAGGACTAGTGAGCGATGATACATATGAGATAGATGCGGCACTAGTTGCAGAAAACGGCCGTGTTGGAAGATATTATTACAATAGCAACTGTGTCATCGGCGGTACGAACTACTATATCCGTAATTCACTGACTTTATTGGGCATGATAGCAACGGCAGTACGCTACGGATTTGCTTATGGTAGCCCAGTGATCAGTGGTTACACGACACGTAATATCAACTATGATGCCAATCTACTCTACGGACCACCACCATCATTCCCTCAGGCAACTACACAATATCAAGTAATCAACTGGCAACAGGTACAATAATTTCCGAACGATCAATTCTAGGGTACAATACCCTCATGTCAAAAAAACTCATTATCGGCAATTGGAAGATGAACCCAGCAACCTTGGAGGAAGCCAAGAAGATCGCCCGCAAGACGCGTCTCGCAGCTGGCAGGCTTTCTCATACAGAAGTCGTCGCTTGTCCGCCGTTCGTATATATTGCAGCAGCAATTTCCAAGGGTGATCAGAATACCCTGAAGATAGGAGCGCAGACTGTCTCATATGATGAGGGAGGTCCACATACAGGTGAAGTTAGTGCTGCCATGCTCCGTGATATGGGTGTGAAGTATGTGATTGCAGGACATTCTGAAGAGCGCGCCGCTGGTGATACCGATGAAATGGTGGCGAAACGTATTGTAGCTATTGTTGGAGCAGGGATGGACGCGATACTTTGTGTTGGTGAGAAAGTTCGTGATGACAATGGTACGTATTTGGAAACTCTCAAAGATCAAATCAAGAATAGTCTCGCCAATGTACCGGCTAATAAGGCAAAAAATATTGTTCTTGCTTACGAGCCAGTTTGGG
>CAYTZE010000005.1:0-11912 GCA_964442415.1 uncultured Candidatus Saccharibacteria bacterium | reverse complement strand
AAACGACCAGATTTATTTATAGCACACTATTTGAAATAATGCAAGCTTTTTGCCTTATATGCTATATCGTGTTCTGATTTATGGGTTCTACACACAATATATATAGATCATTTCGCCACCTTTACTGCTTCCTCAAACTGGATGGATAGGAGTTTGGAGGCGCCATCAGATCCCATGGTTACACCATAGAGTACACCTGCTCGAGACATCGTCTCACGATTGTGGGTTATCAGTATGAGCTGTGAATGTTGTGACAGGCTCTCTATCATATCTCCATATTTGCGTGAATTGGCCTCATCGAGCGCTGCATCTGTTTCATCAAGAATAATGAATGGTGGTGGATTGACCTGCGAGACTGCGAAGAGTAGTGCGATCGAGGTCAAGGCTCGTTCCCCACCAGAGAGCATCATCAAGCCCCTGATTTTCTTCCTAGGTAGACTCACACTGACTTCCAATCCTTCTGGACCATGAGAGTCAGAGGGGTTTGGGTTGTATGATGAATTCTCAGCAAAATCCTGCGACCCATCATCACCCTTCACTTTGTCACCTTCTACATCGTTCAACATATCACTCAATTCCCCCAACTCACTTTTCTTGTGCCTTTTGACTTCCCTAACAACGGTCAATTCTGCTTTGCCACCACCGAACATGAGTGCAAAAAATTTCTGAAATTCAGTATTAATCTTCAAAATACCACTCTTGAATTCGTAGTCAATTCGTACATCAAGATCAGTTATGAGTGACAGAAGTTCCTTCTTGGCTCTCTCGAGATCCTCAAGCTCACGAGCCAAGAATATATCTCGCTCCTCTGTCTCGTGATATTCCTTCATAACCTCTGCACCGCCAGATGCACCAGAATCCTCCAGTCTGATCTTGATCTTCTCAATCTGACGTCGTCGAGAATCTTGGTCGTTTCTGTAATTATCATCGAGTTTGTGATTCTGGATCCCTGGCCAAGATGCACGAATCTGCTGATTCGCATTCGCAGGGATGACAGTCATGAATTGTGTAGCCTCTCTACCCGCTACCACTCCAGCCTCACCAAGCTCTCTTTTGAATGCCTCCTCTTCATGTGTGAGACTATTTATAGCAGTTGTTAAATTGTTGACTACGTGCCTGACTTCATTTTGCCGAGCGATAATCCGGAAAACATCCTTTTCAGCATCGCGATTATTGTCCTTGTCTCGTTCGATGGCCAACTTCACCTCATTGTATTCACGCACCAATCTTGATTCACTAGCAGATAATGTAGCTAACTTTGACTCGAGTGATTCTCGTTCCTTGGAAAGTTTGTGTATCTCTTTCTCAGTCTCACCAACAAAGGCAGAGTCTGTATTTATGCGATGACTAGAAATAAACGATCGTAGAGCTGAGACTATTTCGACAAATAGCTTCTTGGCGTCATCTATAGATTTGAAACTTTCAACTGTCTGCACAACTTTTTCCACATCTCGCAGATAGACAGTCTTGGACTCTTCATTTCTCATTCTCGACTCTTCCTTCTCTATAGCTCTTCTATTGGCTGAAATTTCTCCTTCAAGCCTTCCCAATTCACGCCCTATATTATCCTTTTCTGTACGAGTAGTAGCTAGTTTCTCCTCGATCGCAATAACCTCATCACTTTTCTTGTCAGCAGACTTGGAATCCGTCAATATCTTCTTGGCATGCTCCAACGCACGATCCGATTCGGCCAACTCTTTCTTTGGTCCAGCAATCTCTTTGTCCAATCGATCTCGTTCTGATTTCAGATAATAATTCTCATGTGTAAAATACTCACGATATAGCGTGACCAACTCTCTACGCATCTCCTCTGCCTTTTCGACCTTCTCGACCTGTTTTTTCAAAAATTTCAAGTGTGGCGCAATCTCTCGGCGCAACGAAGCGACACGCTCCATATTTTCCTCTGTTTTCTCAAGCTTACGAATACTCTCCAACTTCTTCCATTGATATATTTTGAGCCCCAGTGCATCCTCGATCATTTCACGACGTTCACGGATAGAGGCAGAAAGTATCCTATCCGCTTCACCTTGAGAAATAATATGATGACCAGTGGCTCCTATGTGTGCCGTGGCAAGAAGTTCGATAATATCCTTCAAACGAACCAGTGTACCATTCAAAAAATACTCATTGCTATTATCACGGTGAACTACACGCTCGATAGTAACCTCATCAAAATCGATACCTGTAAATAATTTTTGCGAATTATCAAAGGTAAGTCTGACTGATGCACGATTTGCTCTACCTGATCCACCACCATGCGCATCACCGCCACCGTTCCAGATCATGTCTTCACCTCTTTTTCCTCGCAGGGATTTGATGCTTTGTTCGCCCAATACAAATCGGAATGCTTCTGCAGTATTGGACTTCCCAGAACCATTTGGGCCGACGATGCCGGTTATCGATGTCGAGAACGACAAAGCTGACTTCTTTGCAAAGGATTTGAAGCCGGATAATTCGAGGCTTTTCAGATACATGTCCCGTTATTTTAGCAAATAAAGCACGAAATTCGAAGTTTGAATTTTATTACCATACCAGCAATGCCTTATCATTATTGAACTTCATGTCATACCCAAAATGAGTTAACAAGTAATGTTTTCTTTTTTGTCATTCCCACGTAGGCGGGTGTCAATAATCACTTACGCTAAGTATAAAATAAATGTCATGGCCATAAAGACAAAAAAGTGCCACTTATTCATGGCACTTTTACTTACTTTCACCATTATTTGCCTACCACGGCAGGTCTTCCATTTCCCATAGTGGTCCTACGACTCGCTCTTCACCGCTCAATGTTTTCAGAATTATTTTGCCGCCGTCACCCTGATGAGACTGCAAAATATCCATGACACACAATGATACAATGACAAGTTTATCGACTGGCAGACCACTCCTTTCAGCCATACCAGAAATCATCTTCTTACCACCTTCACTCGCGTTAATGATAATCTTATTTGGAACTTCCATGATTCATCCTTTTGTTCAGTTTCATCAACATTACCATAAAACAAAGATTTTACCACTTTTTCACCTCCAGAGCCTTCTCAGCCGCCTGCTGTTCTGCTTCTTGCTTTGACAGACCAGTGCCTGTCGCTATCTGTATGTCACCCAGGAATACTCCCAAAGTAAACTTTTTGTCATGATCTGGACCAACCTCTTTCAAGGTCTTGTATGATGGTGTAGTACCAACTTTTTCCTGCGCCTTCTCTTGGAAACGACTCTTGGCATCGATCCATAGCTTTTTCTTCACGATCTCTTCGATATCGATGACCTCGAGCACGCGCGTTGCGATAAAATTGGCCGATGCATTGTAGCCCTGATCCATATATATAGCACCGATGAGTGCCTCGATGGCATTGGCTAGAATGACGGAGCGAGCACGACCAGTATCCTTGGCTTCACCCTTCGAAAGTAGCATGAATTCATTCAAGCCGAGCGCTTCTGCAACCTTGATGAGACTCATGGTGTTCACGATAGCAGAACGAAAGGCTGTCAGATCACCTTCTTGCTTCTGAGGATACTTGCGGAACAAATAGCTAGTAACTACCAATTCCAGCACTGCGTCACCTAGAAATTCCAAGCGTTCATTATGTTCCATACCTGCTACGCGATTCTCATTCAAATACGACCTATGCGTAATAGCAGTACGCAAAAGTGTGACGTCAGTGAACTTCACGCCAATTTTATTTTCTAGTTTTTCCAAGTCAGTTTTCATACATATGTTCGTGGTTCTGGATCCCGCCTTCGCAGGGATGACGATAAAGGCGATTACTATTTCCCCTCACTAACTAGCGTCACCGCTTTGGTCACGATAGGCAGAATGTCATTATAAAAATTGAGCTCCAATATGTCGGCCAATTTGAACCATTTGGCATCATCTAGTCCTGGCTTCTTGGCAAGAGTGAGATCTCCAAATGTGGATTCAGCCAAATAATAATGAACTTGCTTCCTGATCTTGCCAATCTCAGGATCATTGGCAATATACTCATTTTGGCCAAGGTCAGCAGCGATAGTAACCTTCAGGCCGATCTCCTCCATAACCTTGTTCACTGTACCCTCCTTGGGATCTATACCTTCTGGGATCTTGCCCTTGGAAAGAGTCCAGTGTCCGAAGATATCATGTACGAACGCGAAGTAAATATCTTTCTTATCGTGTGCGTACACAACCGCTCCGCCCAGATGTTGAATCGGCATTGACTCATAAGGAACCTCTGCCTTCTTTTTTTTGGCAGGTATCGCCTCCTTACCTGGCTCACCGAGCTCCTTGTAAACAGCACCCAAAACTCCATTCACGAATCTACCCGATGTCTCACCGCCAAATGTTTTGGCAAGCTCTATTGATTCGTTGATAGCAACCTTGGCAGGAACTTCTGAACGATCAGCGAACAAAAGCTCATACAAACCGAGACGGAGGACGTTTCGATCTACAGGGGATATTTTCTCCAGCGGCCAATCAGGTGCAGCTTTGGTGATAATGTCATTCAAGTCCTGCTTCTTTGCGAGAATACCTTTCATGAGCTCATCGATGAAGGAGACATCTGTCACACCAGGAGCAAACTCCTTGGCATTTCGTGCGATGATAGCAGACGCAGTCTGGTCATGTTGACCACGTGCATCCCACTCGAAGAGGGACTGGAGGACGACTGATCTGGAAAGGTGTCTATTTGCCATTGTGGGTGAAAGAACTTGTGAACAGATTTATGATTCAGAATTTAGGATTCAAGAATATTTGCAGGTTTTGCATGCACTCATTCTTGAACCTTAAAACCTAGACCCTACCTCTTTGATGCTTCTGCACGACTCTTTGACTTCTTTGCGGCCTTGATAGCAAGGTCAAGTACCTTGCGTCCATTGTACCATCCGCAGGTCATACACACAGCATGACTCTTGTGGGCAGATCCGCAATTGCTACACTTCGAAACACGCCCCGCTGTGAGAGCGTGGTGCGAGCGACGATTGCCTGTATGTGAGCGCGTAGAGCGCATGCGAACTACCATGCGAGAGAGTATGACATATAGCCAAGTAATCTGCAACTAAATTGACAACATGATGTGTATAGTGGTATGGTGTTTGTAGAAAGGAGGTGAGAGATCATCGAAACATTACTGCGAATACCTGACTTAGATCAGTCTCCTGTATTTATCGGACATCAATGGGAAATGGAAATGTTTGGCTGTCACAGTGGCCAATTCATAAGACCACCGTGGAAACACTGGGAGGATGCTAGTGAAGAAATAGTCCACATTCAGAGCGAGCTTGATTGGGACCCAGAAAATCCTCGAACAGTAGCTGGTCGACATCTATACATGAGTGTACGGGATCAGTTGAAGCCATCCCACGCAAAAAGGCTTAAGTTCTATTGCACCATTGGTACAGCTATGGACTTTTGGCACAGGACTGATGGGATGTTTGTCGTCGAACCATATACTGTATGCATTGACTTGAAAACTTACAAAGTAGAAGATAATGAATCGAGAAGTGTTATCATTCATCCGCCTGACGCTGGTACAAAGTTTGACTTCACGATAGTCGGCAAAAGGATTGCTCGCATGTTCAACAAGGCTATCAGAAATGGCAGAGTGTGGATCCAATGACCTCTAGACAGTGATGTCTGGCGGTCATTTTTATTTGTTAAACATTGTCGAAGTGTCAATTATCTGTTATATTCCACATGCAGTAATTATTTAGTAAGTATGCGCCCATAGCTCAGTTGGTAGAGCAGATCCCTCTTAAGGATAAGGTCGTAGGTTCGATCCCTACTGGGCGCACAAACCGAGGGCTCGCAGGTTTGTGCGAGACGGAGCGCGACGGCGCGAGTCCGGGTCGGGCAAGTTTTCAGCAGAAAACTATGCCTGACCACAAGGTTAAACCATCCCTGCCGGGGTGGCGAAATTGGTAGACGCACTAGCCTTAGGAGCTAGCGAGGCAACTCATGGAGGTTCGAGTCCTCTCCCCGGCACAACGCAGTGAGACCTACTGAAGACGCTCAATGAGGTAAGATAAAACCCGCCTACGGCTAAGACGTAGAGCGGGTTGTGACATATTGGCGGTCCTTGTATGGATCAACTTTCTGTACTTGCCTCCATAGACTTGTCTCCATAATAGATTTTTTTATCTTTCGACAGAGGCAACAATGTAGTTAGCAATTCAAAACTTTTTTCGAACGCATACCGTTTAGGTGAAGCTGTTTTCTCAAAAGCTATGCCTCCCCACGGCTTATGTTGCACCTCTGCCTTCTCAATCTCCTCCGCAGTCTTTACTGCTTTAGCTTTATTCTTCAGATGAACGCTAGCTTGCCCTTGAATATCGTCTTCGTCATACCATTGTTCGATCGGTTTACCGATCACACATTCAAGCTCTGATACTGCCGCAGCGAATGATTTGGTATCATAGTATATTTCATTATAGTCGAAGATAAATATGTACCGAAAGATCACCATCTCGGCAAGCGACAGGACGACAATAGCTATCCCAATTATCATCCAAATACTCATGCTATTTCCGTTCGTCATGTGCTGTCTCCATATGAAACTAAATACCGCATAAGTTATGATCACGACGAACATCACCACCCTGAATCTACGATGACCGACAAGGTGTAATGCAGCATTCACAGGATTACCTTTCTTACTCTGTTCCGACCAATGAATGGACAGCTCTGCAAGAAAACGGTTTGGATTTTCGTCGCGAGCCATTTGCGCCAACTTTTTAATGTTCATTTTTTGTTCTTTCTTTTCCTCATTCAAAACCGATGGCGTCAGTGCGTCCAAGATAGTTTCAGCTACCTTGAATTTTCATCGATCTGGATAGATTTATAGAGGAGTCACTATCTAATAATATTATAACACACTAGAACACATAAAGCAAGTGAAGATAATTTTTATTTAGTCTATATCACAAGACACAATTACATGTTTCTATTGCTTAGTTAGATGAGAGTCCTCTCCCAGGTACCCCTACACTTGCACCCTCAAAAACCAGTGCTATACTTGCCTCATCTATGAAACTACTCGTCATCGAGGACGATAACACTCTCGCTCAAACAATCAGGAGTGGACTTATGGCCGAAAAACATATAGTCGAGGTGGCTAAGGATGGTGCCAATGGGTCATTTTTGGCTAGAAGTTATCTATATGATGCTATTATTTTAGATTATTCCCTACCGAAGAAAGATGGGCTCGCTGTATGTCGTGAGATTCGTGCTTCTGGCAAGTCTACTCCTATCGTTTTTCTTTCTGTAACTGGAGATACCACAGTCAAAGTTGCTGCACTCAATTATGGAGCAGATGACTATATGACCAAACCATTTGCTCTAAATGAACTTCACGCTCGTCTCCGCGCACTCAACCGCCGACCGACTATAACTGCTCCTACTACTATCACTATCGGCAATCTTTCTATAAATTCTGACAATCACACTGCGATGCTTGGTCACAAGGATATTTATTTTACAAGAAAGGAGTTCAATATCCTCGAATATCTCATGCGACATCGTGGCAATGTAGTGACACGAGCCATACTCATGGATCGTGCATGGACAGCTGAAAGTGATCCCCTATCCAACACTATAGAGACTCATATAGTCAACCTCCGCAAGAAACTCGCGCGACCAGGGAAGCCTCATCTGATAGTCACCGTACCAGGTCGAGGATACATGATAGCCTAATTCGTTGCTATTGGTGGCAAAAAACTTCATCTTTTCTTTATCTCGCCCTGATATGTTATGCGTGTTATGTGTCGACATAACACTTATCAATCATGGTGACATGTGAACACAAACTTCCCAAATAATAATTTACTACTCCTATGCTCGCAGGCGCATAAGAGGAGTCCATCAGCCGCAACAACGCGGCTGATTTGGTGGATGATCAATATCTCTTACTTACTTCTTCACCGTAACCGCAAACCTATATTCCCCATCTGTTATTTTATGCTTTGAATTCGGATATGGCATGACATCATCAAGTATAACTATAGAAGTTCCGACAGTCAGACTTTTCGTAGGTTCAAGTTCTCCAGTTACATTAGCGCCTGTTGCATCACTTAGATCCACTGCGACGGTGGCCTTGCCAGCCTGAATACAAGTCACATCACTCGGACAACGACTATCTTGTGTCACAGCCCAAGCTTTTATGGTGACACCACCGACTACCTGAGCTTTATTGAGCTCTATAACTGCCTTAGAAATAATTGGAGCACTTGGAGTTGTTGGAGTCGTATTAGGTGTTACCGTTGGACAGACAAACTGACAATTTGGACCACTACGACCGACATACGTACCATCAGGACACATCATGGCGTCCATGGTGCAGGCGACAGGTTCGCCACCGAACGGAGGATTCTCAACTACTGGCGGGTTTCCAGTAGTTGGCACTGAATATTTACTGGAATAATATTGAAAACCAAAGAAAAAAAGTCCAATAACAACCAACAGTAAGAAAATATTTTTTGAAGTCATATTAGTATAGTTAAGAGATTAAACTCTTACACATATTATAGAAGTTTTCGGGTAGCAAATAATTACAAGAAGAACCTACAAGCAAATCATGCTCGCCAAACTATCCCCTTCACGGAGTTTCATGACTCTGACACCTTGAGTAGCACGACTGAGTGTCGGGATCTCTTTCAAATCAACACGGATGACCTGAGACTTTTTGGACATAGCGACGATCTCCTCGTCATCATCAGTCACCACCTTGGCAGCCATAAGGGGACCAGTCTTCGGAGTGATATTCATAGTGAGGATACCGGAGCCACCACGATTCTGGACCTTGTACTCGGAGAGTTTGGACTTCTTGCCATAACCGTTGGCACCGAGGACGAAGAGCTGAGGATTCTTGGCATCCTTGGAGACAACATCGGCTGAAATGACATGGTCATCCTTGTCCAGTTTGATAACACGAACACCAGCTGCATTCCTGCCCATCTCGCGGACATCAGACTCATCGAAACGGATGGACTGACCTTCTTTGGTTGCAATAGTCACTGTATCTCCCTTGGAGACAAATGACACAGCCATGAGCTCATCTCCAGTATCGAGACCGATAGCAATGAGACCTGAACGACGAACATCCTTGAAATGCGTACCAGATGACTTCTTGCCAGTGCCATTCTTGGTGACCATCATCAGTCCCAAACCATCAGCCTCCTTCTTACTCTTTGGCATTGCGAGAATAGAAGTCACCTTCTCACCTTCAGCCAATGACAGAAAGTTCATGATGGACTTGCCCTTGGTGGCGCGCTTGCCCTCAGGGATATCGTACATCTTGATCTGGTACGCCTTGCCCTTGTCAGAGAAGAATAGTAGATCATTGTGAGTCGTAGCAAAAACAAGGTGTGAGATGAAATCCTCATCTTTGGTATCGAGATCAACAACACCGACACCACCACGCTTCTGCTTCCTGTACTCATCAGGATTGGTGCGCTTCACATAGCCACCCTTGGTGAGTACGAGTACTGACTCCTCATCAGCGATCAGATCTTCTGGATTGAAATCCTTGACGCCATGTTTCACTATCCTAGTACGACGATCATCGCCATACTTCTCACGGATATCACCGAGCTCAGTCTTGATGATGCCACGGACTTTCTTTTCGGAGCCAAGAATACTCTTCAACTCCTCGATGAGTGCCTGGACTTCCTTGAGTTCATCGAGGACTTTCTTGCGCTCGAGGCCTGCGAGCTTCTGCAAGCGCATTTCGAGAATGGCTGTCGCTTGCTTGTCTGAGAACTTGAATTTCTTCTGAAGATTGGCGTGTGCTTCTGGTGCATCCTTGGAACCGCGGATGAGCGTAATGATTTCATCGATATGATCGAGTGCTTTCTTGAGACCAAGCAAGATATGTTCACGATCCTCTGCTTTGGCGAGATCAAATGCAGTACGACGTCGGATAACCTCGATCCTGTGCGTGACAAATTCTTGCAAAATAGACTTGAGGGATAGAGTCTGTGGAACACCATGCACCAGGGCAACAATGTTCATATGAAAAGTTTCCTCGAGTTGAGTATGTTTGTATAAAAGATTCAAAACCTTCTCTGGATATGCGCCGTTCTTCAAATCCAAAACTATACGCATCTCAGTATCAGATTCGTCACGAAGACCCTTCACACCTTCGACTACTTTCTCACGTACGAGATCTGCGATACGGATAATGAGCTCAGACTTATTTACGCGATAAGGAATGGAAGTGATGACTATCTGCGACATGCCCTTCTTGTCTTCTGTAATCTCAGCTTCACCACGAACAGTCATGCCTCCACGTCCAGTTGTGTAAGCGTGATGAATGTCCTTCTCACCATAGAGTATTGCACCTGTCGGGAAATCAGGACCCTTGATAAACTCGAGGATATCTCCAGCAGTAGCGTCCTTGTTGTCTATAAGGTGAACAGTAGCATCGATGACTTCACGGAGATTGTGTGGAGCGATATTGGTAGCCATACCGACTGCGATACCCAAAGTTCCATTTAGTAGGAGATTCGGAACTGCTGTAGGCAAAACTGATGGCTCCTTCCTGGTACCGTCATAGTTGGGGCGGAAGTCAACGGTGTTCTTGTCGATATCACGGAGAAGCTCAGCAGAGACGCGAGACATCTTGGCTTCGGTATAACGCATAGCTGCCGCAGAGTCACCGTCGATAGTACCGAAGTTTCCCTGTCCCTGAATGAGTGGGTACCGCATGGTGAAATCTTGCGCCATCTTGACCATGGACTCATAGACAGCCACGTCGCCGTGTGGGTGATAATTACCGAGCACATCTCCCACGACCACAGCTGACTTGCGGAACTTGGACTGGAATGTGAGACCCTTCTCATGCATAGCGTAAAGAATACGACGATGCACAGGTTTGAGTCCGTCACGAACATCAGGAAGTGCGCGATCAGTTATGACAGACATAGCGTAGTCGAGGAATGACTCACGCATCTCTGTGGTGATATTACGTACCACAATACCAGCGCCAGGAGCGCGTTCTGGAGCTGCAATCTCTTCGGTTTTGGTGGATTTCTTGGCCATGAATCAAAATGATACTTAGGATTGGAGATCAGAAAACGCAGCTTGGCATTTCTTCTAGTCTCAAATCTCCAATCTCTAGTCTCTGTTCAGTAAATTATAGCAAAAATGAGGTAGGGTGTCAGCTTGACTATGGCTCAAATAATGTTCTGTTATTTGCCTCTTTTTTGAAAAACTTTATCTTTTCTTTAATTTTTCTTCATCAAAACTTCAGGTCGGGTTGGTAAGGTGTAAGGATGGGTAAAAAATACAAAGAAGCATACAACCAGACACGAGAATTTTATTTTTCAATTGGATCGATTATTTGCCCTGTTTTGCATAATCAAAAAATTTATTTTGATAATCAAGGATTTAACCATTTAATTCGTAGGTCACAAGGAGTCCGACCTCTAAGAGATCAACTACGCAGATTCAATTTATTAAGGCATGCACCCCAAATTCTCACTTCAAGGAACTCTAGTATTTCAAGGGTTCGTATTCAGATGAATAATGTATACTTCTGGAAAATCACAGACACAAACCTAAGGCTACACGTTATAGTGCGACAAATAGGAAATAATAGACTCCACTTTTATAGTGTTATGAGCTGAGCAGACAAAAATAGCGGCATAAACCGCTATTTTCGACTCGCCGTCAGCTACAATGCCGAACAATACCAGCTTAGTCTTTATGGACCAATGGCCACGAGATACTTAAATTTTAGCAAAATCACCTACCTTGTCAAACAACCTATTTTTACCCCTTTCGGGGAGGGCCTAAGCCATTTGTATCTATAAACTATCATAACAACTGAAAATTGCAAGTACTACTTCCCCTTCCTCACCTCTACCTCCGCATACTGGATCTTTTTTGCACCAAAAATCATCTCTTTGACATCGACGAAGAAGTTGCCAACACCAGCGATGAGTGA
>CAYTZE010000004.1:0-12610 GCA_964442415.1 uncultured Candidatus Saccharibacteria bacterium | reverse complement strand
GCATAGAGTAGAACCAGCCGCGTGTCTGATCTAGACCTTCAGAGATGAAGTCTGCTGGATAGCCTTTGGATTTACTGAAAAGTCCTGACTTTGGCTCGAATGTATCGTGAGGCGCTCCAGTACCTCCCTGCTTCTTGCTGAGCGAACCTTCCTTCTTTGCAAAAGGATAATGATTCTCCCCATATGGCATAGCTCCAGACTCGAACCAGCAGTCGAAGACGTCTGGCACACGTAACAACTTCTTGCCATCAGAAGTTGTCATTACAAAATCATCGATGAATGGTCGGTGTAGATCGAGTTCGTATCCGGCATTGTGTGGCAGTGGCGTGTAGTTGAGTGGTCGCACCTCAGCGTTGTGCATGAAATAAAGTCCTTTGGGCTTCAAAGTGAGCATCATCGGTATGTCAAAACCTTGAGCAGCACCCGTCATCATCCATGCAGGACTATCGTGTGTCACTACGAGTATACGCTTGCCCTCATGTTTCTTCTCGAGATCTTCTAGGAAAGCACCGACACGACGCTTCACAGACATACGACTCTCGACACCTTGAACTGACTTGTGGAAGAAGTCTGTACGCGTCGGGTATAGATTTGAAAATTCTGAAGTTTGTTTTCCTTCAAGTTCTCCCATACCCATCTCATGGAGACGATCATCAGACATAACAGAAGAAGTATTCAATCCCAACTCTTTTGCCACGATCTCGGCAGTCTCTTGGGCACGAAGAAGTGGTGAGTGATAAATGATATCGATAGTACCCTTCAAAGTATGCGCAGAATCAATCACCTCCTTCTTACCCTTTTCTGTCAGATGATATTGTTTGCTTGTATCAGAGTTGAGCGTACCGAGAACATTATTCTCCGCCTCACCATGACGCATGACTGAATAGGTATTCTTGGCCTTTGAATATTTCTTCAGATCATCAACCGAACCGATGATGTGATATTTTTCCTTACTCCCGTCTCTACCTCCTTCCTCCTTCCACACGGGTATCGGTGCTCCCCAAAATCTCGTTCGCGATATAGCCCAGTCGCGCGCGCCCTCCAGCCAATTACCGAATCTGGCTGAACCGATCTCCTCTGGCACCCAGGTGATCTTCTTATTTTCTGACACCAACTTGTCTTTGATATCTGTCACCTTCACGAACCATGATGAAGTAGCATAATTCAAGAGTGGCGTCTCGCAGCGCCAGCAATGTGGGTATGAATGGATGAGTTTCTCTTTTTCAAAAAGAAAATTATTATGTGCCAGCCACTTGATGATCTCAATATCAGCTTTCTGATGAGCATTTTTATCCTCATCGGTATCCTTGGGCTTCACGCTGCCAGAAAAGTCAGTCACCTCCTTCTTGAACGTGCCATCCATGGCAACATGTTGAACAAATGGTAGGTCATGCTTCTTGAGTAATTCATAATCATCTGAACCAAAAGCTGGAGCAATATGAACAATGCCTGTACCATCCTCAGTAGTAACAAAATCAGCACCGTACACCTTCCAGCCATTTTCACGATTTTTCAGTGAAGAGTCCTTGGAATAATAGTCAAAGATGGGCTTGTAGGGGAGACCTACAAGGTCTGAGCCTTTGAAAGTTTCGACAATTTCGTATTTTTTATCCTTCAGAGTGGAGAGACGTGCCTTTGCAAGAATGTACAAATCATTCGTCACTGTTTCAGACAGAATCCTCACCTTCACATACTCAATCTCCGAATTGACCGCCAATGCAACATTACCCGGCAATGTCCATGGTGTCGTCGTCCACGCCAAAATATATGTCTCACCCCCCTCCTGATTCTTGAACCTTGAATCATAAATCATGAATTTCGCATACACCGAAATATCGGTAATATCTTTGTAGCCTTGCGCCACCTCGAAATTCGAGAGAGTTGTTCCACAATGAGGACAGAGGTTCATCGACTTGAATCCTTCGTAGATCAAGCCCTTCTCATGAAGCTGGCTGAAAATCCACCAGACCGTCTCTGTATAGCTGGCATCCATCGTACGATAGTCATCATCCATATCCACCCATCGACCCAGTCGAGGTATGATGTCACGCCACTCGTCGGCATATCTCATAACACTCTCTTGTGCCTTCTCATTGAACTTGCCGATACCATAGTCGATGATGTCTTTCTTAGCTTTGAGACCCAGATCCTTCTCGATCAAATTCTCCACAGGAAGTCCGTGACAATCCCATCCCCAACGACGACGCACTCGATATCCTTGCATAGATTTGAAGCGTGGTATGACGTCTTTCACAGTATTCGGGACTATATGGCCATAATGAGGCAGCCCAGTCGCAAATGGTGGACCATCATAAAATGTATAGTCGCCCTTGGGCTCGCCGCCGGCAGGCCTCACCAATGACTCCTCGAAAATCCCCTTCTCCTTCCAGAAAGCCAATATACGCTCCTCGCGTTCAGCGTGAGACGACTTCTTGGTATTTGAATCATGATTTTCGCTCATAAAGTAAGGGTATTCTAGCACTGTCGTGTCCGAGGTTCCACCTAGGTCAGTATACAAAAAACCAGTCGGCGGATGCGCTCGAGCTGGTTGGTGAGATCCAAAAAATGATCAGGCACAATTCTGCAGATTCTAGATGCGAGCTAGTTGGAATTTCCGAGAGATACATTCTGCAAGTTTCTGCATCAAGTCGGTCTTCTGCTTGAATTCACGCAGACATGTGATGATCACTTCACATTCCTTGATCTTTTCAGAAGCTCGACCTGGAACTTTGTCAGACAAATATGACTGAATGTAACTAAGGCCAGGAAGATCAGGGTGATCGAAAGCATGTATCTCCAGATACGGAGCATCCGTACCATCTGGACCAGCACCAGGATCATAAACTGTCAGCACAGCTGATGCTTTGTATTGTCCAGTCAACTGATGGATATCGAAACGAATACTTACCCATAGCCTATTGACTGTAGGCAATGGACTGGAATCATATCCGGATCGAAGTGAGAATGAACATTGTGTATCCGATCTTTGCAAACCGACCAACGCAGCATAAAAGCGTGCCAAAATAACAGTATTTGATTGTAAACTCATAATTTTCTTTCTCTTGGAGTGTTCTCTAGACACAATCTAACATTTCATGCCGTAATTGCAACACTACATCTTCTTTGGTACTTTGATCCCGAGCAACCACAACCCATTCTTCATAGTTGTCACGAATGACTTGGTAAGCGCCACACGATATGGTGACATCGGATCATCTTTGTCCACGATGACATTCACTGCATAGTAGGCATTGAAGGCGCCAGCCAACATCATAAGATAGCTCGCGATATGTTGTGGCGCATACTCAGCACGAGCTCTCTCCACAATATCAGGGAATCTACTAATGAGCTTCTCCAATAAAGAAACTTTACTCGGCAACACTACTCCATCCAAGTCTCCAGTCTCCAGTCTCAAATCTCCACTCGCCTTCGCCTTTTCCAATATCGATCCCGCCCTCACTGTCGCATATTGCAAATATGGTCCCGAATCACCCTCAAATGAGATAGACGCTGATGAATCAAATATCACATCACCACCGATTGCTTGGCGGAGGATCGTGTACTTGATAGCACCAATGGCGACCTCGTCTGCAATTTCTTCTTTTTCGGTGGCATTTAATTCGCGATCTGCGATTTTTTCTGCCACTAAACTCTTAATATCTTCGATCAACGCTTCTGCAGAAATGATATTCCCCTTCCTCGACGACATCTTGCCTGAAGCAAATCGCATTATACCGTGCGAGATATGTCGCGTCTTATTTGAAATATTCTGATCAATCAATGAAAAAGTTTTGAGAAGAACTCTGAAATAATCCGTTTGCTCATTGGCTGTCACGATCACCGATTCAGTGAGGTCTGGATACTTCTTGAACTTCTCTATGTTGAGCCCGATCTCCTTGGCTTCATAGGTCGGCAATCCTTGAGATGTAATAAATACACGTGTATGAAGGCCATGATCCTCACCTTTGAAAACAATTGCACCTTCACTATCAGTAAATACTCCCTTCTTCAAAAATTCTCGTACTACCTTCACACCATCATCAGCCACTTCACTCTCAAAGAAGAATTGCTGGAATGATGTGCCCAGCCTCTTGTATATGGTATCAAAATATTCCAAACTCCATTTCCTACCTTGCTCATAAATCCTATTAATCTCCGGATCAGATTTCTCAAAAATCCTTTTATTTACTGCTGCAATCTCTTTCTGCGCCTCCACATCATCATCAAATCCTACACCGTATACATACATCTCCCCCAACAACTTAACCTTTTCAGTCAAGGTATTTTTCTCCTGAATCTTGTATCCTGAATCCTGAATCTTCCTCTGTATCGCCCAAATAGTCTTCGCTACATGCAACCCTACATCACCTTGGTAACAGGCACGGATGACTTGTGCGCCACTACTTTCGACCAACCTTGAGATAGATTCGCCAATAGCGTTCGACATGAGGTGACCGATATGAAAAACTTTGAATGGATTGGGATCTGTGTACTCAACCATCACCTTATTACTGACACTGATCTTATTCCAGCCGTATTCTCCATCACTTTTTGCAATATCTATAACTTCTTGAGCAAATAAACTATCCTTTATTTTGAAATTTATAAACCCGGGACCAGCCACAGAAACTGACTCGATAAAGTCTGGTTTGTTCTTCGAGAATTCGGCAATAATGTTTTCAGCCAAAACTTTTGGCGCCAATCCAAGCTTTTTGGCGTTGACCATGGCGGCATTACAGGAAAAGTCACCGTGTTCAGGATTTTCGGGGTATTCGAGCTTGAATGTGTCGGTTATTCCGAGATTCTGAAGGACTGCGCTTATGGAGGCCAATAACTCTGATTTCATGGCGCTATTGTAACAAAAAAGCCCAGATTATCACAGGATTTGGCAGATAGTAGAAAGCACCCGCTAATCGATAAAACGATTGACAAATGAAACAATATCGGTCATATTGTCACTAGCATTATGGTGCTTATGCAGGTTAGCCCCATCGCATCCGCGACATGTGAGTCGTCTATGCGTTAGAAAAAGAAGAGATCCCTGAACAAGGTCTTTTACAACCATATGATTGATCGGTCCGGTTCCTCACCACCCGAAACACTTAGGATATAATGCTGATCCAGCCGCTCATCCACGGCGATCTAAGTTCGTGTTAATCATATGATCAAACCTCACCCCCCTTGTGCGCCGCGGTGGTCAGTTCGACACCACACACAAGGGAATGCTTTCCCCGCGCGATTGCCACTCTGGTGATCGCGCTTTTTTATTGGATGGATTGGGTAGATAGGTATTTTACGAAAAAGAAAAAGGTCGCTGGAGCGACCATGAAAATAAATATAGAAAATTGACTAAAACAGAACTTCAGAACCGATAACTTGGTGACCGAGACGAGATCGTATTTCTTCAGCCTCAGATATATTGCAAGGATATTTCGGCTGCTGTTCTTGGTAATTTTTGATCGCATCATCCACGGTAGTTGTGGGAGTCTCGAAGAACTCAAACAACTCCATCTGTTTCTTCAAAGGATCTACTACTTGTTCGTTCATAAGGTGCCTTTCTTTGGACCTATAGTATCACATTAAAGACTCTTCAAAACCTTATCTATCTTCTGCGCAATCTTCCTGAAATCCTTTTCCTTCGATCCTCTAGTTGTCTCTGCCGCCGTGCCAAGTCTAATACCCGAGGGATCTGCCGGCGGGCGTGTATCGAACGGAACGGCGTTTTTATTCACGATAATCCCTGCCATTTCGAGTGCATCACTGGCAACTTTCCCCACCACTCGACCAGCACCCTTTTCATTCTTGACTCCATCCATCCAGGTATCGACGAGTACTAGATGCGAATCAGTCCCGCCAGAAATAATCTTCCAACCAAGTTTCTTCAATTCATCTGCTAGAACAAGTGCATTTTTCTTTACCTGTTTTGCATATTTCTTGAATGAACTACTATCCGCTTCTTTGATTGCAACAGCAACCGCTGCTATTTGGTTGATATGTGGTCCGCCTTGGAGACCCGGGAATACTGCACGATCTATCTTCTTGTCCAATTCCAGCAATTTTTCTAGACCTTTTTCATCCAGACCCTTGACATCTTTGCGCACGAAAATGAGTGCTGAGCGAGGTCCGCGTAGTGTCTTGTGTGTCGTAGTCGTCACAATATCTGCGTATGCAAAAGGTGTTGGGTACTGACCACCTGCCACCAATCCAGCAATGTGTGACATATCGACCATAAGTAAAGTCTTGCCATTGGACCCTGCACCTGCAGGCAACTCTACCGCATCAGCGATCTCACGCATCTTCTTCCAATCAATAGTTCGCGGATACGCAGTGTATCCCGCAACAATAATGGCCGGTTTTTCCTTCATGGCAATCTCTTTCAAATGGTCATAATTCAAGACTTCTGTGTCTTTGTCTACGCCATAAGGTACCTGTGTCCAAAATTTACCCGTAGCCGAAACTTTGTGGCCATGAGTCAGATGCCCTCCCTGATCCAAGGACATTCCCATGATCTTCTGTTTGATTATTGTACCTTGATCATTGGCTATTGGCGGAATAACTGCTGTATAGACTGCAAGATTGGCTGGAGATCCAGAAAGGGCTTGAACATTCACATGCCAGACTATTGGATCGAGTTTAAATAACTTCAACGCCCTCTCGATGCAAAGCCTTTCGATCTTGTCGACTATTTCATTGCCACCATAGTAACGCTTGCCAGCATACCCTTCGGCATACTTGTTGGTAAGCTCTGAACCGAGAGCTTCTAAAACATCCTTTGATACATAATTTTCTGATGCAATAAGATTGATAACGCTCTTTTGACGCTTCTTTTCTGTCAGAATTAACTTTTTTATCTGAGAATCTTTCATAGGTGGATTGTAGCACAAGAATGTATCTTGCAAATAATGGCGACATGTCAAATTCTAATACAAAAAAGGCCCGTCGCACACACATATGCGACGGACCGTAAACCAACAACACTGGGCACTATTTGCAATGTACTACGAGGAAAATGAACTGGAGGAACTATCTTTTGTGCTACAAACTCAAAGCCTGCGATAAATACTATCTCCATGTCGCACACTCTTCATTACACGCACAAACTTAGAACATTCCTACCAGTCTGTAACGGGACAAGCAATGGATTGCTTCCCGCAGATGGGTCCCTAAAAAGGGCCCTTATTTCGCTTGGAACATATACGCATCGTTCCGAAAAGTATCCTACTCCTACCTACTTTACTTGTCAACACTCTGAATGAACAGCTGCAGATCTTTACTAATCCTACTGATGACCAACAATGGACTTTATTTCAGAAATAAAATCATCCCTGACCCGTTCGAATGGCCTATTGGCATCGATCACAATATGCGGCACTCGAGATAGGAACTCGAAATATCCTACCCTGACACGCTCATGGAACTCCACTTCTCTATCATCAAAATGATCATACTGAGCATCATTCAAGAGAGATTGATTGCGCGATCTCGCTCTACGAATACCTTCTTTCGGATCTACATCTACGAATATATAAAGATCTGGAGTGACTGCCAGACGTGAACGCAAAGTCCAGAATAGTTCTTCGAGTACCCCCTTGGATTGTGCCCAAACCTGATACGTATATGATGACCCATCAAATCGATCTGCCACTACTGGTTTGCCTGCATCTAGTGCTGGCAATATGGCACGTATCGTATTGTCATATCTAGCTGCGAACATGAGGCAGAGAGTCGTCTCTGCAGGTGTACCTTTGGCTAGTGGATACTTGAGAGTGACATCACGTATAACCTCGGCATATGGCGTCCCACCAGGCTCACGCGTGGTCACTATAGCGTCCCCGAGTGCGTCCTGGAGGGCAATCATGAGTGATGACTTGCCTGATCCCTCGCCACCCTCTATGACGATGAATGGCGGTCTCCTTTTACTAAGCATAAATGGTGAAAGCATATAGTCTACATAAGATACATGTATGCTTGACTATACTAGAACAAAAAAAATTAAAAGCAATTACTTCCCAGTACTACCGAATCCTCCTATGTCTCTTTTTGTCTCACTCAATAATTCTACTATATCAATTTGCGAACTTTCTATTTTCTGAATGAGTAATTGTGCGACCTTATGACCTTTTTCAAATACATATTCCTTACTGCTCAAATTTGTCATGCCGATAAGTATTTCTCCACGATACCCTGCATCGATGACACCACCGAGTGTTTTCAGGCCTTCTTTGATCGAAATACCACTCTTGTCCCAAAATAGTCCTACGTAACCATCAGGTATCTCGATCGATATTCCTGTCTTAACAGCCACGCGTTGTCCCGGCTTGAGAAGCGTTCGCTCCAGCGCAAAAAAATCCATACCTGCATCTCCCTTGTGGGCATATGCGGGTATTTGAGCATCTGAATGGAGTTTTTTGATCTTGAGATTCATGATTGTCAATGGTGACGGACCTCCCTGTTTAACGCTTAAATTGTTCAGATGCACCTTCTACTAGATACACATCTTTGATCCCAGCAGCTATCATAGTGTCCCAACATGGTTTACAGCACCACCAGTGGCCATAGTGGTACATATCAGCTCCTTGTGTTGATTTGACGCCACTATTCATATGCGCATCCCGTACAGAGAGTGGTTCTGCATGATTACGAAACTGAGCGCATCCTGGGCACATCCAATACTTCGTGCCAGTTTTTATTTTGAGCAACCTACGAATACAAAAATACTTTCTATGAAATTGTTGAATTATTCTACTCTTGAAAAGAGACTGATTGGCACCAACGCCAACAATTTTTCCATCTTTGACAATGACAGAGCCTGTGGGATGATTGTACTCAGTCGACTGCTCCAATGTCACCTTTTTACATTCCGCCATGAACGGATTGTTGACGGGTACATATTTGATAGTTCTACCTTCAGGTAAATAGGGATAGTTTGTTTGCATTTGAATACTGAAATCGATACACAGCAAGGTACCTATTTCTCGGCTGATTATATATAATAAACCCATTATGACCAAGTTTGACGAGATATATCAGAGCATGGTGCGCGACATCATGACCAATGGCATTGTCGAATTTAGTGAACGAACCGGCTATGAGACGCGTGCTATACCTGGTATGCATTTCAGACTCGATGTCGAAAAGGACGGCTTCCCTCTCCTCACTCTAAGGAAGATTCCAGTGAAAATGTTTGTTGCCGAACAAATCTGGTTTATTTCTGGTGCACGCAAACCAGAAATATTCTTGCGTGACTATACCAAGATCTGGGATCTGTTCACCAACCCCAACGACGTAGTGACTGTTGCCTATGGGTATCGCTGGAGGAAACATTTTGGCAGAGATCAGCTCGCTCTCCTCATCGATCTTCTCCAGAAGGAACCAAGCTCACGACAAGCTGTAATAGTTACTTGGGATCCAGGACAAGACGGTCTCTCACTCGCAAAGAAGAAGAATGTTCCATGTCCGTACACATTCACGGTAAATATCATCGGTGGCAGACTGCACATGCACAACATCGTCAGATCGAACGATGTGATGCTCGGCACGCCAGCTGATGTTGCAGGATTTGTACTCTTGCAATGTATCTTGGCTCAGAAGCTCGGAGTGAGGCCAGGTATATATTCCCATTCGATTTCGAACGCTCACATTTATAGCAATCATTATGCTGGGGCTGAAGAAATCATGAACAGAAAGAACGATCACCCGACTATGCATCTCAAACTCCCCGAGCTCGCCTTCGAACTTGCCGAGAAAATGGATAAAGGATTGGCTGATGCTATAATAGAAAATCTAGCAGCGCAGTACAATCCTATGGAAGCCATTACTGGACTCAAGATTGCTTTGTAATACTATGTCTATCATAACCAAACAAGAGATCGTTTCGCGCGTACAGTCAGGTTCACTCGGTTTCAAGCCGAGTCTCGATCAATTCCAGCTCCATGAGCACTCCGTAGATCTCCGACTAGGATTCACTTTCATGATACCCAAAATGTGGCACATGACTACAGGTGGCCGTGAGTCACTCGATATCACCCATTTCGACAAGCGCAACCATGAATACTTCGAGGTCATCGAGCTCGAGCAAGGTCAACACTTTGATCTTTTACCGCAGGAGTACATCCTCGTCTCAACACTCGAAGCAGTGAAGATGCCGAGCGATCTCATGGCCGTACTCTATCCACGCTCATCCACCAACAGAAAGGGTCTTTCCCTAGACCTTACCGGCATCATCGATGCTGGCTACGAAGGCCAGTTGGTCTTGCCGATTCGCAACAATACACGTTCACAAACTGTCCGCCTCTTCCCTGGTGAACGCCTCTGTCAGGTAGTCTTCGAGGAGCTCAAGTCCGAAGTCAGTCCGCGCCCAAGCAAATATCACCAAAAGGATATCATCGAGGGTGTACTTATGGAGAAGAAAGACGAGGTAGATCTCATCACCAAGGGTGACATCAAAACTCTCAAAGAGAATTTCAAAGTAAGTTAACTCCATGATCACCGCCTTCCTCATCGCCGCAATATCTACAGATGGTTTCATCGCCAAGGATGACAAGCATTCTTCTTTTGGTTGGAACTCCAAAGAAGACAAGAAGCGTTTCATTGAGCTCACCAAGCGTGCAGGGGTGGTCGTCATGGGGTCGAAGACCTACGCCACCATGCCAGGACTATTGAAGGAAAGGGTGAATATAGTGTATTCCAAGTCCAAATCATTCGAAGGTGCAGAGGTTACCCAGAAAGATCCCCATGCCCTATTGCAAGAGTTAGAGGCGCGTGGCTTCAAGGAGGTTGCTATTTGCGGTGGCGCTCACATCTACACCATGTTCATGAAAGCCAAAGTCATCGATCGGATATTCCTGACTGTAGAACCATTATTATTCGGCAAAGGTATTTCTCTCTTCAACGAATCATTCAATCAACAACTAAAGCTTGTCTCAGCTGACCAAGGAGAAAGCGGGTCTTTGTTGCTCGAATATACCTGTACGCAAGTCTGACCTGTGTACAAACAAAAAGCC
This sequence comes from uncultured Candidatus Saccharibacteria bacterium, assembly GCA_964442415.1. GTDB lineage: Bacteria > Patescibacteriota > Minisyncoccia > Phycocordibacterales > PALSA-1337 > C7867-002. The sequence goes on along the minus strand of CAYTZE010000004.1, from coordinate 1,607 downwards.
ACCTCACTGAAGGTGGCAGTAGGAACACTTGGTCAAGCGATGTCAACCTTGTGTTCTATTGTCAATCAAGGTATGTGACGCAATAGCAGTATAGTGTTTTGATCCTACCAGAACCCTGACCATACGAATGATGTCATCATCTGAATCATACGGATATACATGCTGAACGCATGATGGGTGACTAGTGCGATGATTTGCTATGGCTGTAGATATCCGAACATCAACTACAGTATTTCTGGGAACAAAACACCACAACTCACCATCCAGATTTGAACACTGGACAACTTGAATAGACAGTTCTTCAGAAGGACGGTCCATGATAGCTATTGTGATATCACTATCATTGATCCATGACACCAAAGTAACACCTCCTATTTGACCCAACCTATCCTTGAGATCGGACATACGTTCCAAAAAAGCTAGCTCTGGGTAGTCTGGTCGACCAACCAATTGACGACTGTAGGTAACGTGGATTTTCTTCATAATCACACCTTTCTGCCACCAGCCTACCACCACTTCCCCAAAACGCAAATCACACCATCTCTGAATGGTGCGCTTTACTCTTTTATATTTTTATCCGCCTTTACCAACCGAATCTTTTGCGAAGATGACTTCTTCCTTTATTTCACATCCACACCCATCTGTCTGGCTGTACCCGCGATGATCTTTGCGGCTGCATCGATATCGTTGGCGTTGAGGTCCTGCATCTTCTTGGCTGCGATCTCCTTCACCTGTGCCTTGGTGATAGTGCCGACCTTAACAGTATTCGGCTTGCCGGAACCCTTCTCCTTGCCGATAGCCTTCAAGATGAGACCTGAAGCATAAGGAGTCTTGAGAACGAAATCATACGAACGATCTTCGTAAACAGTGATGAGTACTGGGATCATCTCGCCCATCATACCCTTGGTAGCATCGTTGAACTTCTTGGTAAAATCACCAATGTTGACGCCAGCCTGACCCAATGTAGGACCGAGTGGTGGTGCTGGAGTTGCCTTACCAGCGGGAGCGATGACCTTTACCTTTTTGACAATCTTTTTAGCCATAGTAGTAGGATAGTATATTAAACCTTCTTAACTTGCAAGAAATCGAGCTCGACCGGTGTCTCACGTCCGAACATCGAAACGAGCACTTTGACCTTGCCACGCTCAGTGTCTACCTCGGCAACTTTGCCTTCAAAGTCCTTGAATGGACCATCTGCAACCTTGATCAAATCCCCTGTCGAGAGGTCGATAGAATGCTGAGTATTGCCTTTGTGCATACGTGAGAAGAGCTGCTCGACTTCCTTGGGATCGAGTGGTACTGGAGCGACACCTGCACCGACGAATCCTGTCACACGAGGAGTATTACGAACAACATACCACGAATCATCAGTAACGATCATGTCCACTAGTACATAGCCAGGGTAGATCTTCTCTTCTTCTTCAACACGCTTGCCAGCCTTGACCTTGATCTTCTTCTCTGTCGGGACGATAACGGCAAAAATCTTGTCCTCCATGCCTAGAGACTCAATACGCTGTTTTAGATTGCGTGCGACTGCATTTTCATAGCCTGCGTACGTGTGTATTGCATACCATGAGCGCAGACCTGTAGTGTGTTGTTTGGACATA
>CAYTZE010000003.1:0-12914 GCA_964442415.1 uncultured Candidatus Saccharibacteria bacterium | reverse complement strand
CATCTATGATTGGTGCGGTGCGATGATCCTTCACATGATGACGAAGCATGTTGAAGCTTTCACGACGTATCACCCAGTACTTGTGTGCATCTGCTTCATCTTGGGTCACGCGCGACTCCTCATGGAATGACTTGAGTGAGTCTTGGGCAGCATTGGCCAGACGAAGAGCTTCTTCTTCGGTATCAGCGGTAAATTCTGCCATCATCACTAGCTTGGGTACGCCACCACGCAAGACCGCCAGAACTTCTGGTATGAAGCTGAGTCCGAGCTTCACGACATTGCCACCCATCTGCTTGATGAGTTGTGGCAAGAATTTGACCGCAACCTTGAAGGTGTGGTCGTCGTATGACTCAAAACTCTCTGGTTTGAACTTCAGTATATGTCCAGCAGTTTCGGCCAACATCTTCAGATCTTTCAGAAATACTACCAGTAGGCGTGAATGTAACCTTGGCTTCACCAGACTAAGTTCTACCTCGGTTATCAAGCCAAGTGTTCCCTGTGATCCGACTATCATCTTGGTCAGATCGAATGTGCCCGACTCCCTATCCCAAACATTCCAGAGATAATATCCACAGGAATTCTTAGAAACTTTTGGCTTAGCATCTTGGATCAGGTTGTAATGTGAGTGTATCAAATCATACATCTCGTGATATATCTCACCCTCAAATGTCTTCTCTGCGCATTTCGCCTCGAACTCCTTGGTATTCATGGGCTTGAATTCATATTCATTGCCATCAGCACAGACCATTTTCAGCCTACGTACATAGAGCTCTGTCTTGCCATATGTCAGAGTTTTCTCTCCGCCAGAATTGTTGGCTACCATACCACCGATAGTACAGAGCTCACGAGATGCTGGATAGCTCGGCATGATCAAATCCTTGGCCAAAGTTGCCTTGTCAAAATCACGATAATAAACTCCCGGCTGCACAGTTACATAGCCATCAATGCTGACAGATTTGTTCACTATGCCTGATTGACTATCCACCACCTCACCCATATTCGTAAAATATTTCAGGAAATCAACCACGATCGAAGTAGTGAGTGGTCCTCCTGACATATCAGTGCCAGCCGACCTTGCTGCGACATTCACACCAGGATGACTAGCGGCATAGATCACAATCTTCTTCAGATCATCAACATTCTTGGGTCTGACGATGACTTCTGGGCGTACCTCGAAAACACTCGCATCATGACTAGCAAGATCTAGTGCTTCTACACTCGTATCTACATCTCCCTGTATCAAAGATTGCAATTCATCTTTCATGGACATGAGAACATTATAACTCATCTATCACATAAACTCCTTGACTTCAGTGGAGAACGGAATAATATAAGTGCAGGTAATCAATTGAACAAAAGTGATTTATATGAAAAGAGACTTTGATGTAAACATAGAACGAAAGGTTCACACATGAGCCACCCACTTGACTGGAGTACTATCACTCATGATCCGCAGCGTTACATCGGTATGAGGATGGAAATGCATATTGGTCAGGCAACAAACCGTGGCATCATAAGTCTGATCACTCCCAACACCAAAAATGGTGTCCACGGACTAACCTTCGTCTGTCACAGCTGTGAGCACAAGAATGGCGACGGTATATGGCAACAATGCCCCGCACATATGAATTTTGACATCGAAATTAGCTGGATATTGAGATTGATCGGCAAACAACTGCACTTCACCATACTTCCAGATGGTTTTGGATATATTGATGTTTCTTGACTTGCTACGCACAAGAAGAGATACACAAAGGCGCGAGCAGTTCTGCTCGCGCCTTTTTTCATTGCTTGCTGATTGTGTACTTGGTGATCTCCTCAAAGTGTATTGAGGATAGATCCTTCAACAAAGCAAATACGCAACCACTAGCAATTATAATGAATACATCCACGGAGTAGCCATAGCGAAAGTTATGAGAGCTGCACCGAGAAGTGCTAGATTCTTCTCGAATGCGATGCGCTCACCCATCTTGCCCATAGGATCCTGAATCTTCCAGTATGCATGCATCACAAACGTCGTAGGGATGAGGAATACTATGAGTGCTATAGAGCCCCAAAAAGTATACATGCCAGTCACCATCGAAAATCCACCAATGAGTAGGAGGATACCAGAACCTTTGATAGATAGTTTTGGTGAAGGAACGCCCTTGGACTGTGCGTAGCCGATCATATGACCTGTGTGCACAAGATGATTGTAGGCATTCTTGAGGAAATATCCCCCAAAAATTATACGACCAACAAGGAATGCGAGTGCCATATTTTTTGTGTAAATTTAAAACGACCTTTGATAATGAGGAGTTATTGTAGCAGATGAATGTGTAAAATCAAAAACCTAATTGATTTCTAATCAAGATTTAGAATTGTGCACAATTATACGAATGTGAATGCACTGCCCTTCTTGCCACCACGACCGGTACGACCGATGCGATGAACGTAGTCTTCATAGGTTGCAGGGATGTCGAAGTTGATCACGTGTGTGATACCAGAAATATCGAGTCCACGTGCTGCTACGTCAGTAGCGACCATGATATTGACCGCATGATCCTTGAATGACTTGAGGGCACGCATACGCTGACTCTGATTTTTGTTACCATGAATAGCCTCAGACTTGAGACCACGGCGTACGAGGTCATCCGAGAGACGCTGGACACCATGTTTGGTTTTGCCAAAAATTAGAACTTTGGAGAACTCAGGCTTCTTGAGCATCTCTACAAGCACGTCGATCTTATTCTTGCCTACAGGGACACGGACGATATCTTGATCAACAGACTTGGCAGTATCACCAGTCTTGACTGATATAGATACCGGCTCGGTCAAGAAATTCTTGATGAGTGCCTCGATCTCCTTGGACATAGTCGCTGAGAAGAATAGTGTGTGACGCTTCTTGGGCATACCGGCAACCATGAACTTGATGTCATTGATAAATCCCATATCGAGCATGCGATCAGCCTCGTCAAGGACTACAGTAGCGAACTCAGCCAGATTGACCTTGCGACGTTCGATGAGATCACGGAATCTGCCTGGTGTACCGATGAGGAAATTGTACGGTCGAGCCAAGGCTTTGATCTGCGGAATAATACTCGCTCCACCTACGCAACAGATGGACCAGATCGTGAGATGCTTGGCGAAGCCCATGAACTCCTGCTCGATCTGCTGAGCAAGCTCGCGAGTAGGTACGACGATCATCACCTTCTCCTTGGGATTCTTGAGGATTTTATCTATAAGTGGGATGAGGAAAGCCGCAGTCTTACCTGTACCAGTATTGGCGATACCGACAACATCCGAACCACGGAGTATGTGAGGGATTATTTTGTCTTGAATAGGAGTTGGCACGAAATATCCTTTGGTCGCGATGTTTGTCTTGATACGTGTATCTACGAGGAAATCAGTAAAGGCATGATCCGGTGTGAAGTGTTCAACCTTCTCCGTGATGACGGCTTTGTTCACGAACTTGGCAACGTCAATGTATTTTGAGAAACCTCCTCCGCGACCTCCGCGACTTCCACCTCGAGAACTGCCTCCACGTGAATGACTCGTGCGACTATGACTCGATCCACCATGTGAATGACCTCCACCAAAACGACTAGGACCATGCGAAGGACGACCATGACCAGAAATAGCAAAACGAGCTGGTACTGGTGGCTTGTAACCTATAGGCTGAGCTCCACGCGAATGCGACTGATGACCACCAGAATGATGTGCTGGACGTGAGTGACTCGAACCACTATGTGTATGTCGAGAATGTGAACCAGAACTTACTCCTGGTTTACCATTTCTAAAGGGGCGCGGACTATGTCCGGCTGATGCTGAACTTGGATTCATAATATATGGCCCTGTGGGCTGTTATTCCCAACAGAAGGCCTATACATTGAAGTATCCAGAGGCAAACGATGAGATGATTACTAGAACATTAGTATATACCAGATGTCAAAATAAGTCAATGTATGCTAGTCTAGCCTGATGAATAAAGAGAAGATAGATGCGCATGTCAGACCTGCGTACGACCTAGCAGTCATAGGTGGTGGCCCCGCTGGTATGATGGCGGCCGGGCGTGCATCAGAGCGTGGCTTGAAAGTCATACTTATAGAGAAGAATGATTCTCTTGGCAAAAAATTATTGATAACAGGAGGAGGTCGCTGTAATGTAACTAACGCCGAATTTGATACACGTACCCTGCTCGCGAAGTTCAAAGATAGCGACAAATTCCTATTTTCGGCCTTTTCGCAATTTGGTGTCAAAGAATCGTTGGACTTTTTCAACTCACGTGGCATGCAGACAAAAGTTGAAGCTGAGAAGCGAGTATTCCCTGCGAGTAACTCAGCTCAGTCTGTCTGGAATGTCTTGCTCGACTATATGAAGAGTGGAAAGGTGACTATTATTTCAAAAGCTCCGGTAGTCGAGCTTATAACTTCTGCGCAGATCGGAGCTGCGCAACAGATCACTGATATCAAACTCAAGAACGGCCGACTCATTACAGCGAAAAACTTCGTCATCGCAACTGGAGGAAAGTCTCGACCCGAAACCGGATCGACCGGTGATGGATTCATATGGCTCAAGAATCTTGGACATACCGTGATCGAGCCTAGTGCTTCACTCGTTCCTGTGAAAATAGAGGATACTTGGGTGAAAACCTTGCAAGGCGTGACTTTGAAGGATGTGAAAATAACTCTTTTTCAGAATGAAATCAAGCAAGATACCAAGAAAGGCAAAATCCTCTTCACGCATTTTGGTGTCAGTGGTCCTACCATCCTCAATATGAGTAAAGATATTGGTGAATTGTTAAAGTACGGCGAAGTTATTATTTCCATAGACCTTCTTCCGAAGCATGACTACTCAACACTGAATGATGCGTTGCAAGAATTGTTCAAGAAACACAGCAACAAAATGTTCAAAAATGCCCTAGACGAACTCATCCCTTCTGCCTTGGTGCCCATCATCATCGAAAAGTCTGGTATCAAACCAGAGACCTTCAATCATAGTGTCACACGCGACGAAAGATTGAACTTGGTCAAAATTCTGAAAGATATTCGCATGAATGTTTCTGGCCTACTCGGTTTGGAAAAAGCCATAATTACCTCTGGTGGCGTTGATTTGAAGGAGGTGGACTTCAAAACAATGCGATCAAAGATTATTCCCAATCTCTATATCATCGGTGACATGCTCAACATAGATCGTCCTTCAGGTGGATATAGTTTGCAACTGTGTTGGACTACTGGGTATGTAGTTGGCAGTGCTATATCGTCATATAACGGCTCAAAATAATGGTTGCAGAGTGTTGACTAGGTAGTCGTCTAGTGGTAATGTAGTCGCTGGAGTAATTAGTTTGGAGATGTACCGTCCTCGCTACACGACGTAGATAGGACCCGGTAAACCAAAAATTCGTACAACTGGAGTTGTTAGTTATGTCAAAACACACACATGCGAAAGTTGGGATCAAAATGAAGTCAACCAACAAGCACATGACGCCATTGCGCCTCAAAGTGATGTTGGCCATCAAAGAACTCATGTCGACAGTTTGTCGGCGGAGTTTGGTGAAGATTATTGAAGAAATCAACCGTCACCTGCGTGTCACAGTCCAAAAGTGCCGAAATCGTCACTCATCCTCGGTACAGAAATTCAAGGTGATCTTCCATGTTTGGGAACCATTCCGCAAGAAACTGGTTCCGAGACACATCACCGAATCTATCGCAATCGTTCCCTCATTTGCGCTCAACTAGTCATTGCGCCAGAACTCACCCCGAAGTAATTCGGGGCTTATTTTTTGCCAAAATTGACTTAGTACACATATAATGCTAGTATTTTTGAGGATATTTTGAGATCTGGCAATCGTTTTGCCAAATTGATCAAAGTAAAAAAGAAAAACTAAATAATGAAAAAAGACACGCTGATAACACTAATGGTCGCCACAATCGTGGCGATTTCTCATCAGGCACTGAACGGTCAAGAACTGACCAAAGAGCAACTGGTCGCGGACTTGCTGCGACAAAAGGAACAGGAGGACTATCTCCAGAGTCAGCTCGAACAGATCGCCATAAGGGAGGCAACTCTCACAGATGCGGACAAGCTACGGATAACCCTGAATGCCATCGCTCGCGCGGCCAATCCTATTCCTACTCCACCGAATCCTGTGATCCAGGCGATCAAGCGCCTCAAATCAACAAGTACGATAACGGCTTCATCCAGCCTCACTGAGAGTGGAGGAATGCAGATGATGGCTCTCATAGGTGGCGGAGGTGGCATGCAGCCAATGTCACTCACAGGCGATGGTGAAGGTGGTGTTGACAATGTTCCACCATTTTCGAACTTTGGCATTGCACCACTAACACAGTGGCAAACAGATCCGAATACTACTGGCAACTACCCATGGTTTCAAGAATCAAATAGTTACAGTACAAACAAGAACATTTCGTCGTACGACTTCCCTATGCCGGCGAACACTAGTTCCAAGGCATGGACAATACTCACGAATCACTACGACTTGAACGGAGATCCTAGAGCACATGAGATGCGCATAGTTTACGAGTTCAATCATTCCGGCGGTGATTCATTCCAGGTGCGCCTAGGGAATCCAGCAAGTTCCCCACTGATCACTTTGCCGATGACAGGGGTTGGGGTGCTGAAAACGAACATACTTACCTTGCCGAGATTTGTTGGCACGAATCTAAATGTTTATTTCATTGTTTTTCGGAACGCTAACATAAGTTTCTCTCCGAGAGCACGTTTGTATTCGGTTCAGTGGCAGACATATTCTGGACCAGTAACAAACGCTTTGAAATTCACACAGGTAAGTACCAACGTCACGAAATTGTCGTGGTCTGCACTAAACCAGCAGACAAACCACTGGTATCTAGCCTACGCTAGCAGTGTTCTAGGTCCTTGGGCGTCCAATACAGTTCCTATCACTTATTCAAATTGGCAAGCAAGCGTGAACTTCACCAACAGTTTCCCGCAACGGGTCTATCAGCTACGTTATTATTGGCCCGGTTACCATTGATCATATTCGTTCTTTTCCTTCACCCCCACCAAGTATATTGCTTGGTGGGATTTTTGTTGTAATAATCACTTCCTCTTCACATACCCGAGTAACACCCTCGCCAACTGTATCTCACGGAATGAAATGTTATTACCCACTTTACTCTTGACCGGTGAGAGGAGTGGTGGTCGATATTCACGCGAACCATCCTGACCAGAATGATTGGCTCGCTCACGCTCTTTCTCATCCTTCAAAGCCACGTCTTCAAGCGCCTTTTCCAATTTGAGGAAATGAAGTGGCGAAATCTCTTTCTTCAAATAATTGAGTGCTGACACTTCGAGACCACCTCTCTCTGGCCCCATCTCCACGAGAGTTTCCAAGTGAGTAATAATAGTCGCACTCGCCATGTTACGTGCTTTGGCGATCTCATTTAGCGACAACTGATCTAGGATGAGTACCCTGGTCTTTTCGAATGTAGAGACTTTTGGCGCTTTGGCCTTGCCCACCCTCACCTTCTTGCCATCCTTCAATACATGCATCGGCGCGACTCTGGCCAAGAACTTTTCCTGTTCACCGATGATTTCGGACCTATCAGTATACTCGATAATGCTTTCAGCCTTAGTAGAAAGATCCTTGAGATGACGATCGTATTCCAGAACTTCCGGATGAACTTGGAGTGCGCCTTCATTCATGCCCAGGATAGACAGTCCTGCGAGAGTACGTACACGAGACAGTGCTACATACCCCATACCCGGCTCGAAGGCTTTCGAGAGATCGACTTCGACTGCGTCGAGTGACATACCTTGACTCTTGTGGACAGTTATCGCCCACGCTAGACGGAGTGGATACTGAGTGATCTGTGCCAAGACACGCCCATCATCTTCGATGGTCCAGTCAGCTAGTTCAATTGTTAATCGGCGTCCCTGTGGGAAATCTGGGGTTGGTGCAGACTGGATCACTGGATCTACTCCATAGCCACAGGAAAGAACAACTCCGAGTGTTCCATTCACATAACCATCTTCGAAGTTATTCTTCACACACATCACGCGTGCCCCCTTCTTCAAGCGCAGATTTTGTGGTGCAAGACATGACTTGATGAGCGCTTCGACGAGCGGTTTCCTGCCCTTGGTAGTCATCTCATATGTCGCTTCGACGCCATCCACCTCCGCGAGCTCTTTTTCATTCACGCTATCTACATCGACATTGTGCGTATAGAGACGCGTCGGCTCCACCATGACATCGTCCTCTGAATACTCAGAGGACTCGTCAGACGTTCGCCTTGGTCCCCTATATCTGCCACGCAACATCTCCCGACCTTCGTCCGAAACTTCCCCGCCACGGATCTCATTCAAGACAGAGAGGATACCGTCAGTATTTTGACGATGATTCTCATGGAGATAGCAGATGGTGAACTTGCCATCACGCCATGCCTCGGATCGATAGATGAAATGCGTATCTGGCTCACCATATCGAGATACTGGCGGAAGTTGGAAGAAATCACCACACAGGACTACTTGGAGACCACCAAAAGGCTCTTTATTTTTGCGGATATACTGAGTAATATCATTCAGTGTGTCGAGTTGGAAATGATGCAACATCGAAACTTCATCGATGATAAGTACTGATGCCTCCTTTATCCTCTTAGCGGCTGGGCTCTTCTCAGCGAGAGTTTGCAGATCATGTTTGCCCAGATTGTTCTTGATACCCATACCTGACCACGAGTGGATGGTTACGCCTCCCATATGCGTAGCAGCGATGCCAGTCGACGCTGTAATACCTATAGCAACGCCGTGTTCTTTGAGATACGCGATGTACTGATTGACCACGAAGGTCTTGCCCGATCCGGCTGGACCAGTCACAAAAACATTTTTGCCCATCTTGAGGATATCGAGTGCTTGAGCTTGAGTCATGGCAAGAGTATAGCAGAAATGTGTCGGGAGGCTTCAGTATTGGAAAATTGTGGAATATGTGTGGATGAAAATATTTGACATTATAGCCAAATGTGTTAAATTATTTTTTGGAGTAAAACTGGAGTACACAACAAATACCGAACGTAACTATGGATATACAGGAACTGAAGATGTATGCGCGTCCGCGCAGATCACCCGAGAAGGCCCACTCATCATCAAAAAACCTTACCCTGTCTGGAGAGACATGGATGTGAGAGTCAGAGGAACTATTTACATCGTCGTGAGAAGAGTATCTGCTACACGTTGGAAACTGATATCAAGTGCGAATTCATTAATTGAACTGTCCGAAGACGAGATCGTTCAATACTACGCAGAAGATAGAGCTCGCCTCGCCCTGTCAGAAGCAAACATGAAAGTTATGAGGACTTTCCGAGCATGATAATGAGAGCGCAGCACCACACGGGGCTGCGCTTTTTATTTATTGACTTTTTTGGATGTTTTCTTTGAAGAAATAACTCCAAGCTTTTCTTCTCGCGTCAGCGCCTTCAACTCCCCTTCACGCGCTCGGACTTTGGCATATGTTTTACATTTCTCAGAATAAACCAGATGAACTGGTCTGCGAATCTTCGTGTAGTGCGCACCAGACTTCAAATTGTTGTGTGCGTACAGACGCTTTTCTAGGTCATTGGTTGAACCCACGTATAGAGTTTTGTCAGAACATTCAAGGATATAGACGTGATACATCTGATATATCCTTGATTTGACTTTATTATTCCTCACCTTTCTCATCTGGACAGTATAGCAAAGACCGCCCAGGGTGGGCGGTCTGCGAATAAATAACTGACACTACCGTCGTCGCTTCTTCGACGCCTTCTTTGTTGTTTTCTTTGTTGCCTTGCGAGAATGCTTAGCAGCTTTCTTCTTTTTTGCCATGGAGAGTGAATTATCTTTTATAAAAATGTATTCGACTTATACTGTATCAATCATAACACCATATGTACTTGAAATGTGACAAATTCTGCAAAACGGTGGATAACCTTCCGAAAATATTTTCTGTAATTATCCGAGCCTCATCCTCCGTGCCTTCAAATGAAATTCTTTGGCACGCGGGATCATAATCTCCATCAGATCCCAAAAACTTTCTCGATGATGTAGTTCCTTGAGGTGACACAACTCGTGCACGATGACATAGTCACGTAGTTCAGGAGGTAGATCGAGTATCCGATAGTTGAAATTGAGATTCTTCTTCGATGAGCAACTTCCCCAGCGGGTGGACGTATTGCGGATAGTTACGCGGTTGAATCGAAATATTTCGCGATATGTCGGATCTATACGAACATACTCTTTGCTGAAATGTGTAAGGCGCTCGAATACAAGTGCCGAAGCTGAATCCTTACGAGTCAGATAGTCTGCCCTATTTGTCGCGCGCCGAGGTTTGCGACGTCTGACAATCCTCCTTCTTATGATTCGGTAAAACATAGGATTTTCAGTATACCACTAGGTTGGGTAAGGTTGGACCTCCAGATCTGGAGGTCCAACCTTACCTTATTTATTTTTTGACTGAAAATATCATTCGTGGTACAGTGCGAACCTATGAAACAACGCTCTCGATCTCACTCTTCACACACGTCACATTCGAAATCAAAGTCCACTAAGAGATTTGGAGGCAATTCTCGTACTCGTGGACTCGATCAGAAAGTGCGTAGTTCCAATTCTCGCAATAAAAAGTCAATAACCACAAAGAAAGTACCTGGCCCTTCCCCTATCCCTCACAAGGCTCCTGACGAATTCCCTATGAGGCTCAACAAATACCTCGCCATGAATGGCTTCTCCACACGCCGTGGCGCCGACGAACTTATCGCAAAAAAGTTTGTGACTATAAATGGTCAGATCGCTGTCCTAGGTAGCAAAGTCGAACAAGCAGATGTTGTCGAAGTACACAACCACAAACGTCCAGACAAGTACGGATATTTTGCCTACTACAAACCACGAGGTATCACTCTCGATCAAGCCATGAGCAATCAAAAGAGTATGCCACACGTCTCCGATGGCAAAGATGGTGAGAGTAAGATATTCCCACTTTTTAGTCTCGATGCTGCCGCAGAAGGTCTGGTCATCCTCACCAATGATGCTCGACTCATCACACGTGTCCAAAATCCAAAATACAATCAGATGAAAGAGTACCTCATCCATACGGTCCAGCCTCTGCGCCCAAATTTTCAGGAAAAGATCGAAGCTGGCGTAACTATTGGCGATGCGCCGATGATAAGCTCCACTGTACAGATCCGTGATGAACACACTTTCATCCTGCGTACTTCTGACAATGGCAACCACGTTCGCAAGATGTGCTCGATGTTTTTTGCCGAAATACAAAGCATGAAACGCACCCGAATCATGGATATCACTCTTGGTTCACTAGCGGCAAATAGTTTCCGGAAGATAGATGGTGAGGAGTTGGTTGGATTCTTGAAGACGTTGGGGATGTAGCTCAAACTACATCACAAACACTGCATACGTCATAACTGCAAAATTCACGAAAGATAGAACGCACCAAGTGCAGAACGCCCGTAGCACGAATGCTTGTACATACATAAAGTAGAGTGAGAACAAGAAACCAAAAGCGATCACTGCTTGCAATGGCCAGAGTGGTAGAGATCCTGCAACATAGAACCATGCCAAAATAAGTATCACTACATACATACAAAATCCAGCCACAGAGTTCGGTATACCGAAGGTTTTTGATTGTGGAGAATGTTGAACCTTGTAACACCATTCCTTGGGAAATAAGATGCACGCAACATCAGTACCTCGAACCTTGTGATAGATGAGGTAGAGTGTATCCAGAATACCTATAATTCCAAATACATATACGAGTACGAAATTTGTAGACATATTTTTAGATTAGGCTGCTAATGAGTGTATTATACAACTATATGTAAACCTATGTACCTACCTCACCTCCCCCAAATGAATAATATTAAACTTTTTCTTCCTACCAATATCACCATCTCTTTTGAATGCATGTAGACTCGAACCTAGGAATACACTATGACTACCAAACTTTCGTGCCAAGAAATCAGCTGTGTCGTGAATAATCGTAGACTTTTCCTCAATCGAAGTGCCTAGTGGCGTGAACAGCGTGCCTGTACTTGATCCTTCAGTCTCGAGATCAGATAGTGTTACACCAGTAGCGCGATACAATAATCCAGCACGGAATATACGATCGAATGTTGGGCGTATTTCACGAAGAATAATATCCGGCACAGACATAGGTGCGGAGAGTTGTATTTCGGCTCTAATGTATTGGAAGTCTTGTGTCTTCAAGAAAAATGACGCGCGCAGGGCTCGACGACGATGACTGCGGATCCTACTACAGACCTCCTCAGTATGTGCAGATATCTGTGACCAAAGGAATGCTGGATCCTTGCTCGGTGGGTAAAATGTCCGAGTATCCTGTGTCGAAGCAAAATCACTACTATCAACGCCGAAACTCAACTGCTTCACCATATGACCATGGAACTCCTCGTAAATCTCTGCCACTGGTCGATCACAGTGCTCTGCTATCCAACCATGGTCTTTGTTAGCCAGATCTAGCGCAGTCGTAATTCCTAGTTTACGAAGTTTGATAGTTGTACTGGAACCAATCCCCCAAACACTACCGATTGATATTTCTGGCAAGAATTTCCCGATCTCTCCATGACGAACCACAGTGAACCCATCCGGCTTCTGCCACTTCGAAGCCATCTTGGCTGTAACCTTATTTACACCTAGTCCAATAGAGAATGTGATCCCGAGTGACGATCGCAAATCCTCTTGAATAGCTTTGGCAATCTCCTCATAACTCATGCCCAGCTTCACATTCAAGCCAGTCAGATCGGCGAAACATTCATCGATAGAATACTCCTCCACTCGATCACTATAACGTCTAACGATCGAGTACATCCTCTGGGCATAGAGCTTGTACATATCATAATCAGAATGCATGACCACCACCTGTGGAAATTGTCTCCGTATATCCTTGACCCTCATCC
>CAYTZE010000002.1:0-17311 GCA_964442415.1 uncultured Candidatus Saccharibacteria bacterium | reverse complement strand
TAGGCCTTTTTGGTAGCTATAACAGGCAATCCTGAGGCGAAGGCATCGAGTAAAACTGTCTGCCCAGAGCAGTCAGAACCATCGCCAAAACCGTCTTTATGGGTGATCAGAAGAAGTAGTGCAGCTTCTTCATATTTCTGCCTGAGAGCTTCACGGGAAATATCCAAAAATACCTTCACATTTTCAGGCAATTTTTGATCCATACTCCCCTTCATAGCTGCATCGATATTTCTCTGGCTTAGAACTAGGTGGAATTCTCTAGTCGGAATTTTCCTAGCTACATCAATAACTGTTTTATAGTCACGACCATTGTCTCTACCGACAGCGAGAATATAATCTTTCCTGCCAGAAAAAACGGGTGAATAAAATTTGACATCAACACCGAGTGGAATATATTTCAACTTTTCTGTAGGAATGCCATGTCTATCGTGCAATTCATTCTGTTGAACGTGTGACAGTGAGACAAAAACATCTATTTCTTTCAATAAACTTTTGACAATCCTATACATAAAAGGCTTTTTTGAGACAGAACTCAAGAAACGATTGAGTGAGATATTTAGCAATACAAATTTTCCTCGTGCACTGAAGAGTTTCTTGAGTGGAAGCATATAGAACAGCGATGGCCCAAACACAATATCTGCCGATCTGACAGAAAAGTAAGTGAGTACGTGGCGCAGGCGAAAGCCAATCACTCTACCAAGTATTTTTCCCCACTTTGTCACACCAAACTCTTGTATTGAGAGACTAAAATTGCCGTGAATATGGTTGTAACCGTAGAGCTGTGTATCTGGCGCCTTACCATTCTCAATATCCTGCATCAAGGACTTCCGTTCACCAGAATATACAAACACTATTTTCTTTGGTTTTGTTTGCATAACTATACTTCTACTTTGAATCTCTTCGCCCATACCTGGAATGTAAGGAGTGCCCAGATGAGTGACAGGTTGTACTCACTCTTGTCGATATGCTTTTCGAGCATCGCCTGAATTTCTGTCCAGTTGAATAGACTCTTGGTGTACGGATTGTATCCTGGTGAAAGGACTTCCCTGGCCATCTTCTTGAATCCATCATGTCGCAACCACTTGGCGGCAGGTGTGAAGAATCCGCGCTTTGGCTGTTTCAATAAATAATCAGGAAGCCTATGAGCAAATGCTTGCTTCAAAAGTTTCTTGGTATTCCAGAGTGAAAGTTTCTTGTTGGCCGGAATCGAAAGTGCGTACTCGATGACTTCTTTGTCGAGGAGTGGTACGCGAGCTTCGACACCATGAGCCATGGACATAGTGTCGCCAAGCATGAGTGCAAAGTCTACCAACCATGTCTTCCTATCTGTTTCCATGATGACCTCTCCGAAATTCGTGCCATTCATGTACTTTTCAAAGAAATTCTTGGTAGCATCACGGTCAAATACATTATGAACCAAAACACGGCCAACCACCTTGTCTTTTTGGAACATAAACTGACCATAACGATCTATCCACGGACGCTTGGCGAGCTTGGCAAGCTTCCCTGAAAATGAAGCGAGGGTATTTGTTATAAAGGCAGGAATAATCTGGTACAAACTAGCGGCATAGCTCAACCGATACCTTTCATAACCACCGAACAACTCATCACCTCCATCGCCACACAAGACGACTGTGGCATCCTTCTTGGTATGTTTTGACAGTGCGAAGAGTGCCCAAGCTGTCGGATTGGAGATAGGTTCATCCATGTGCCAGACGACTTCTTCGAAGTTTGTAAGTGCCTCGTCAGAATTCAAGAGAACTTCGTGGTGATCTGTTTGATATCGTGAGGCAGTCTCGTGTGCCAGATCAAAATCATAATTGAATTTTGTACTCTGTTCTTCGGCACTTAATTCGAAACCAACAGAAAATGTTTTGATATTCTTATGCCTCTTGGACATAGCATCGAGGACAACACTCGAATCGATCCCACCTGACAAATAAACTCCGAGGGGGCGATCAGAAACTAATTGACGTTCGACTGCAGCATCTATTTTCTGCTCAATAGTGCGAATAATTTCAGACCTACCTTGTTTTGATTGGCCAAAAATAGGTTTGAAATACTTCTCAATCGTGAGTTTTCCATCCTTGAACACTCCTCGAGAGCCTTGTGGGAATTTTGAAATGGAACTGAACATGGTGAAAGGTTCAGGAACATACAAAAGTCTCATGTAGTGATTGAGGCTTTCTTTCGAGAGTGTTCTAGGCACATTCTTGTGAACAAGGATGCCTTTAATTTCTGAGGAGAAGATTAGCTTCCCATCCACAATAGAGTAATATAACGGCTTCACTCCTGCATGATCACGTGCCAGGAATATCTCCATCTTTTCAGTGTCCCAAATAGCGAAAGCAAACATGCCATTGAATTTCTCCACGCAAGTCGTGCCCCAAGTGATATATGCTTTCAAGATAACTTCAGTATCGCCAGATGTATTGAATGCAATTCCCTCCTTGATCAATTCAGCTTTTATTTCCTGGAAATTGTAGAGCTCGCCATTGTAGGTGATGACATATCGACCATCAACACTTTTCATCGGCTGATCGGAAGCTGCGCTCGTATCGATGATACTCAGACGATTGTGTCCGAAAGTTACGAAATCATCAGACCACACCTGACTTCCATCTGGACCACGATGCTTAGTTTCCGCATTCATCTGGCGGATCAGCGCTTCATCCTTGAATGTAAATCCGTTGATTGCGCACATAGATTATTTTAGTGCTTTTCTGATCAGATCTGCGTTCTTCTCGATCCATCCCATCATTTTGTCAAAGCCGAAAGCCGCGCCATGTTCAGGAACCCAGCCGAGATGCTTCTTGGCCTTGCGGATATCTGCCACGAAGACTGGTTGATCACCGACACGAATATCTGCTTTCAATGTCGGAACTTTGCGACCGAGACGAGTCTCGATCATGACCAGAAGTTGTCGGAGGGAAAGTGTATTCTTTGGACCACCACCGACATTGTAAGCGTGACCAGAGACATCATCAATATTCTGAAGTGCAAGATCGTAGAGGCGTACCAAGTCATTCACGTACAAAATATCTCGAACCTGCTTGCCATCACCGTAGATAGTGATCTGCTTTTCGAAAAGAGCCGCGATACCGAACCAGGCCACCCACCCTTGATCCTCCACACCGAACTGATATGGACCATAGACACACGACTGGCGGAAAACGACAGTCTTCAAACCATAGACACGACTATAGTCGATGACATACTGATCAGCGATGCCCTTGCTACAGCCATACGGTGAATGAAAATCGAGCTGTTCTGATTCAGGGATACCATTCTCGTGTATATCATCATGCTCGAATCGATAGTGAGTATCGTGCTCGGTCACAGGACGATGATGGAGACTGCCGTAAACTTTGTTGGTCGACGAATAGATAAGTGGCGGATTATTTTTGGAAAGACGAATAGCCTCGACGACGTTGAATGAACCTATAGCATTCACTTCGAAGTCATGACGCGGATCATCTACCGAGGTTGTGACAGCCACTTGAGCAGCTAGATGGATGACTGCATCAGATTTACTGACAGAATTCTTGAGCTTATTGAAATCATGAACGACGTCACCCTTGATGAATGTAAATTTACCTGCGAAGTCACGCTTCAATAGCTTGAGATTCACATCAGCGCCTTTACGAGAAAGATTGTCAAAAATGACGACATGAGTACCCTTTTCAAGAAAGTGTCGAGTCAGGTTGATACCGATAAATCCTGCACCACCTGTGATGAGGATACGCTTATATACGTTTTTTTTGGTGGCCTTGACCCCCTTAGAGTGAGACTTTTTTGCCATGGAAGTCATAATACATCATTTATTAGATGAAAAGAAGTTACTCCCTCATACTACGTTCTGTGTTCTTGCCTTTTTCTATAATGATCAGGTTGTGATAGAAATGCACCGCAACGATATTCTCATCAAAGTAAGTTGGGATGTACCCTTTGAGGCGTGCATACTCACGGAAATTTATACCATCTGGTAACTTCTTGAAGTGATTCATGGTCGTCTTTTGATTGTCGAGATTGATCGGATCGCCACCGAAATCTTCCCAATATGAGGTTTGTGTATCTTCAACAGCATAAAATCCTCCATCTTTCAGGTATGGAAATACTATCTTGAATGTTTCCCAGACGTGATCATTGTGATGGCTACCATCATCTACAACCAGGTCCACAGTACCCATCTTGTCTATAATCTCTTTCATGAAAACAGGATCCACCTGACTACCGAGATATATCTCGACTCGAGGTTCATTCAAGAAAGATTTGTCGTAGATATCAATAGAAAATATCCTGCCGAATGGAAAATATCTCTTCCACATACGGAGTGATTGACCACCACCCTGAGGCTTCTTGTAACCACCGACACCGATCTCGAGCAAATTTATCCTCTTGTATTTGAACTTCTTGAAATGTGTCTGGTAGTGCTGAGTGAAATAGTGACTGCCGTACTTGTCTGTCTTATATATCTCTGCCAACTTGTTCAGGTTGTGACCATAAAAAATGGTCTTCGAGTCCTGAATCCAATTTTTCATCGTCTTCTTCTGTTTATTCGTAAAGAATTTCTTGAGGTAGCCTATCACTCCGGTATTTGGATACATGGTATTTATTTTTAGCTTGAAAATCATCATACACCAAGTCCCTATAATAAAAAAGCCCACACGGGATGTGCGGGCTTGTGAGGAAATAAGGAAGGATCATGACCATCACATGGCCACAAGGCTACATTGTGGTGAGTGCCAGACGGAAGGCCAGCGCTGGATACCAGTGAAGCTTCTGTTCTTCGATCTCCTTCTGTACTTCCGGAAGTGAGACCAAGCGAACTTTGCTGTGATCAGGATCTGGTTCGGCCAGCTTGTACGCTTCGAAGGGTACGCGGCCAACGTAGCATGGTTGGATGGTGGAAGCAGCGAAACGGTCGCAACATGTCCGCACCGTGCACATGTATGCTTCGACGGTCGGCATCACTTTGCACTCTTTCTGCGCCCGTTCGGCTACAAATGTGTCAGGGGCACAATAAGCGTAGAGGGCGCCACCATGCATCCACCAAGTATTGGGGAAACATTTGTCGGGCCCACGTAGTCCAGCGATGACGTAGTTGATCTTGGTCGTCGGATCCGTTGTCGTAACGACGATATCGACACAACCTGAGTCCAAACCCTTGCGATAGGCGCCGTAGGTCTGTCCATCAACGCCCGCACTCACAGGGCTCGGAGGAAGTGCATTGTACACGCGGCCTGTACCACTCATTGATCCATCATAGTTCTGCGTTACCGCCAGTTTTTTGCGATCTTCGGCTATGTTTGGGTTAATGCCAATAACGACATTGTTCATAATTTTCCTTATCTTCAATTGTTGAGAACACTCAAGCCAATCTCGGGAATCCTTGATTTAAGCTTTTGTTCAAAAAAACCATAGCATAATATTAGGAATTGTGCAATACCTACACAATTGTTTTATAACTATCACCAACTATCTCTGATTTTTTGGAGAACGCCCTGCGGCACTCTCTGAAAAGCCGTAGCCATCCAGACTCTCGTCGCAGAGGTTGCTGACAAATTACTTAAAGCCTTGACCTTAGATTTTTCACTTGTCTCCGACATTATATATTAAAAAATTGATATGCACCCAGTAGGTCATTTTGCTAAATGAGAAACGGCGCGTGAATTTCTTCACACGCCGTGGACCAAGGATCCAAGATTCCAAGGGACAAAGTGCCACCCAAGGGATCAAGAAACCGAGGCCTAAGAGACCTTTTTGCGAACACCGAGGAACCGGTAGCGAGCATACCAGACACCAACCAACCAACCGAGGTACAGGCCACGCTTGTAAATGCCCCAGCCGAGGTACGGAACGCCGCTGCGGTCACCGAACCTGCCAACGGAGCCGAGACCGACGACCGGGAACTTCCGCTGTTCTTCGGGGTAATTGGCCCCAAAGGAGAGGATGTGCTCGATCTTGCCGACTTCATAGCCAGCCTCTTCGATCTGCTTCTTGGCGTCTTCGGACGAAATCTTCTTGTCGAAGTGGAACAAAACGGCTTCGAATTCAATCGTGCCCTTTCCTTCGATCAGGAAACGCTCAGCAGTGATGTCGTCGTTCTTCCAGCCGTAGCGACCGGCGGCGATCATTTGCTCGAGCGTCTGACCGTAGTCAACGGGTAGCACGATCGCTTCTCCGATGAACTTCTTCGACTGCGATGATGTATGTGTATTCATGTGGAATATCTCCAGTATGAATGCTGTCTCTTTCGAGGAGCATGTCTGTTTAGTTGCACGCTAGAGGGCGAGGCTTTCGCCATAACGGAGAATAGCCCATGAATTGAGCCACTTTCTGCTATGGCGATACCGAATCAGTAGATTCGGCCTTCTTCGGCACGATCTGCTGATCGCCTACTGGGTCGCAAATAGGTTGGAAATGAGCTTTATTACTCCCAATATTATACACTATGACAATATTATGTCAATAGCAGTTTATTTTGCCCATTTCATCTCCTTAGCGCACTCTCCACCGCCTCCAACACCACCTTATCCAGCGCACCTTGAGAAAATTCCTTCATTGCAATCGCTTTTGAGTTTGTCGATAACTTCTGGCGGAGTTTCTGATCTTTGAGGATGAGTAGTTTCTTCACAAAGTCTTCAGCGTCAGTCCCGTACATCACGGACTCGCCTTCAACGAATGGGTAGTCAGCGATACCACGCTTTGATGTCAACTGCGGGATTCCAATAGTTAGTGGCTCGAAGATCTTCTGTTGCATGCCAGCGCCGAAGAGTGATGGGATGAGCGCGATGTCCATTTCTGCCAAGTATGTCTTGGTATCTTGGAATCCGACATACTCAACATTATCTTTCATGAACGTTTCAAATTCTGCCGGTAATTTCCTGCCAAGAATGTAAAATCGATACCCTTCTGGATCCTGCTTGAAAAGCTTGGGTGCAATCTCGGCGATGACAGTTCGCAATGCCTCCTTGTTGTGATGTACCGTATAAGTTGAACCCATGAAGAATACCTTGAGTGGCTTCCTATCGCGGATCTCTTGCTTGTTGCCGAGATAAAATGGCAAACCACGAAGTGGTAGATTGATCACCTTCTTGGCACCCATTTTGCTGTAGACTTTTGCTTCGTGAGGTGTGATCGAGAGTGTCACATCACTCCAGCGGAGTACCCTCTTTTCACCGATCAATTTCGGAATGTATTTCAAGCGATTCTTCAGAGAGAATCCGTCTTCTTCGATAAAATGTTCGGCCTCAAAGTTGATCGAGCGCGTGATGATCGGTATTTTCCTCTTCATCGGGATATAGTAGAGCGGCCAGAGATAGGTGTACTCAAACCAGATGACATCAGGCTTCCAAATATCACATTGCTCAGTCACCACCTTCTGGATCTGTGGCTCTGCATACTCATAAGCCGCACCATCTACATACAGAGGGTTTCTCAACCTCATAATCAGGTTCATTATCTTTTCACTCTTACTGATAACCTTGTTGCTATATCTATATGGCACACCGATGACAGGGACGCCATAACCCTTTTGTGCTCGTGACAAATATTCTTCTGTCTGCCACTCATTGGTCTTTGCGACCACCCTCACGTCAAATCCGAGCCTAATGAGTTGGCGTATACCCTCATCACGGTCCATCTGTTCGGCGCCCTTCTGTTCAAAAGGTAGTGCCGGCATCACGATCAGGATCTTTTTCTTATTTGCTTGCATAAAATATGTATGAGAGTGGGAATTTTGCTGATAATTTCTTGCCTGTCAATTTGATTATAACCCAATCGACGAGCATAGCAATTGGTCCGCAAATTATTCTCACAATGCGTGGCAGGATAAACTCAACCTGATAATACCCCGCTGTGAATGGTCCGACACCAACTGGTTCGATAGTGACGCTTGAGAAATGTGTATCCTTGAAAAGTTCACTCAAACCTTGTTCGGTCAGACGCACATAGTCATTTGGATCTGGATGAACATTGACCAGGAATGGGATAACGCCGATGAATTGTCCGGACTTATTAGCATCATCTGACCTGGCAGATTTTAACACACGATGTATCTCACTCAGAACTTCACTCCTCTTATTCAAATGCTCCAATACATTAAAGAGAAAAACATAATCAAAACTCTGATCAGCAAATGGTAACTTTTCTTTCTCAACATCAAGCACCACATCAGGCTTCGAGTCGGCAACAATATCAACACTGGTCACCTTGTTCCACTTGGTCATCTTCAAAAATCGATAGTGGCTGGCACGACCTTTGCCACCACCGATGTCGAGAATAGATCCATTACACTCTTTCTTCATAAGCGCGATGTTGGTCAGAGTACGATTGGTGTCCTTGCCTCGTAGTATCTCTCGAATGTATATGGATGCATAACGTGTAGACATATATTTCATGATAGTACCGAATAACAGCTTGAAATGATAGCGCACGATCGTGAGTTCGATGCCGAGTGGCATACTCGCTTTGAAACCATATTTCGCATACATTTTCGGCAATCGGTAAAATAGATATCCGAGAATAGTTCTCGAACGACGATACAGTCCCCAGAAAAGAAGGTTGCCTAGCGTGAGTGAGTTTGATGTTGTCTCGAGTTCCCAGTCCGCATATCGTCCGAGGTATGACCAAAAATTATTGACTCGCTTCTCTGACCAGTGAAAGTTGTAGTAACCATTCATCGTGCCCACTGGGAATTTCTGCGCATCAAATGACAATCGATCATGCACTTCCCCTCGGAAAAAAGCTCCGACCGACCTATGCACCAAGCGGGTCTGATATGACGGATAAGTAGCTTCGTGTTTGATCTCCTTCAATTCTCCACTATCATATTCGAAGAAAATGCGTGTCGGCATACGATATATGAGTGGCTGTAAGCCTTTTTGCATCGACCTATTTGAACCTTTTGGATCAATCCTCGTGCCAGAATTGCCCACAATACTCCTTATTTCCTCGACAACTTCTGGCGATAATGTGTCATCCGCATCCATGAAGAAATACCAGTCATACGTCGCTGCCTCCATATTTTTCTGCCTGACTCCAGCCTTATCCTTCACACAGGCCAAATTCTTTTCAGTAGATTCATACTGATTGATGACTCGCGCTCCAGCGGCTCGCGCAATTTCCCTCGTTCGATCCGTACTATTGCCATCACAGATGATTATCTCTGCGAAATCTTTGAGTGACTCGAGACATGCAGGAAGTCCTGACTCTGAGTTGAGGGTTAGGATGCCGACTGTGCACTTTATTTTTTCGCGGGAAGGATTCATCGTAATAAATGTATGAATTACTTTAATCCTTTCAATTCAGCTGAAAGTTTCATAATCAAAGAAACTAGAGAATGATTTTTTACTACTATGTCCCTCAAGGAAGGATTGACTGATACGCGTGACAAGATCTCGATTTTCTGTGCGATCTCATCGGAGTCACGAGTCGTAAGATTTTCTTTAGACAATATATCTCTGAACGCCTCATTTGAAGTCAGAATTTTCAATCCAGAAGACATCGCCTCGAGCACAGCTTTGTCCAAACTTCCGGTGTTGCTCAAGTTAATAAATATTTCACCTGTTGGATATATTTCTGATATAACATCAGGATCAACCTTTCCCTTGAAAATAACTACAGAATTGAGATTCCTTTTAGCTACACACTCTTCCAAGTCTTTTTTGTATGTAAAATCGGCCGAGGTCACTGCATCTCCAATTATTTGTAGAGAAAAATTCGATCCTCGATTGTGCAATATTTCGATAGCCTCGATCATTTCTCGTTGTCCCTTTGTTTCTGAGATACGACCAACTGAAAGAATTGCGTTCTTGCTACCTGAAAATTCTCTCTTTGGTGAAAATTCATCCGTATCTATTCCATGTCCCGTCACCATCACCTTACCACTCACCAAACGAAAACTTTCTTTTGAGGCTGTAAATATCTTGTCTACAAGTTTCTCCGTAACCACCAACTTCCAATCAACTGACCTATGCGTATACCAGAGCGTGATTCCCTTACCAAGCATTTTCCAGATAAAACCTCCGAGGACAACGTAGATCGGATTCATGTGCACAAAAACAACGTCGTAATTTTTCCTCTCATTCCAGATGTATGAATAGAACTTGTGGATATAATTACTGCGTAACTCTCTCTTTTCTTTACCCAATGAAAGTACCTTCACGTTCATAGGTAATTCGTGTTCACCTTCTTCGAGACAAATCACTGTGACGAGATCAAAATGCTCTGCGAATTTCACGATCCAGGCGTGGAAAAAACCCAATATTTGGTCGTTTTTGTTGACTTTTTGGGTGACAATGAGGAGTTTCATGAATATAGCACTAGGATGCTCAATTAGGGCTCAATTCTGCCTCTTTTAGCGCAAAGTTTCAACTATACCCCGCGCTACATCATCCGTATTCCAGCCAACAATCCGAGCCCCAACTTCACGTGCAACTCCCACATCTGTCGAGACGATCTTGCAGCAAGCAGCCTGTGCTTCGACCAAGGTCATGCCGTATCCCTCGAACAAGGAAGTGTTCAGGAATACGTCTGCTGTTTTGTAGTACGAAATGAGAGTTGATTGATCTGCCCATGATTCGAATAAGATTGAACCTTGGAGGTCGCACCTCCACATAGACCCTTCACCGACGATGATCAATCCAGCTTTTGGAAATTCTTTCAATACTTCTGGCCATGCACTAATTGCAAGCTGAATATTTTTCTCAGGAGTTAGACGTGATGCCATCAGAACAATCTTCTCAAACTGTGGGTATTTCAAATGGAGATTGGCCTCAGGAACAATCGGTGTATTCTTGATCTTCTCGACATCAACTACGATTGGCTTAACTGTTATTTTTGCACCATCAACCTTTAGTGAGTCAACCAAATAATTCTTGATCCTATTTGAAACAACTCGAATACTGTCAGCTTTTGGAATATAAGTAAGCGCCATCATTTTGCGGACACGATTTGAAAATCTATAAGTGAAATTCGGACTACCAATGTCCTCATGGATCTGGATTTCTAACTTTAATGATGGGTTTTCTTTTTTGAGAGCAACACCAGCCATAGCTGTGAGTGAAGAATCCTGACATGTTATGTTCGTAATCCCCCTTCGAGCGATAATAAATCTACCTAATCGCATAGCATCGAATGAATATTTAAATTTTGACCAAGACTGTGTCGAGTACGCCCAGCAGTTGGGTGCAAGAACAGAAGGAGATGAGGTAGGAGATATGAGGTATGAAGTATGAAGACCAGAAGTTTCCTCACTTTTCACTTTTAACTTTTCACTTTTAACTTTGTCAAAAACGACGATATGCACTTCCTCCCACTCCTTGGCATACTCCACCTGACGCGCGCGAACCGCACTTCCTTGTTCGAAGATCTTGCGATCAGTGGAGATCATCAGTAGCTTTCCCTTGTTCATGTTATTTGATCTTTTCGTATACTCCGACGATCTCACCCGCAATCTCACTCCACGAATGTTTGAACGTTAGCGCACGAACTTTTGCAGCTTGCAAGGCACGATTCTTGGGATCAGCCAACCAGACAATCTTGTCGACAATTTCCTTCTTGTTCTGTGGATCGACCAGGATTGCGGCATCCTTGATGCGATGTGAGATACCATTCTCTTTGGTAATGATGAATGGTGTACCAACCTTAACGGCATCAAAGATCATATTGGGACTAATATCACCCAAAGAGACCAGGATAACGGCATAAGAACGGCCTATTTTCTCAACAAAGCTGTCATACACTGCCTTGCCACAATCGAGCTCAATAGGTGGCAAATTGAGCCTTTGGATAGCATCCTCTGCCTCTTTGAAACACTCCTTGAGAAACTCAACATTCTTCCATTTGAGAGGACGTGTACCTGCTACGAATACCCTGTTTTCGGTCACTCCACTTTCAATGAAAGACTCTCGTTCGCCGCAATAATTTTCGACAATGAAGTTCTTATTTACATTTAGATTGTATGCTCGGGTGAAGATATCTTTTTGCCAGTCAGTGCTGAAAATGAGGGCGGCCGCATTGCGGAGTGCATCACCACCGAGTTTGTAAATCAGTTTTTCTTTGCGAGATAATTTGGCCAGGCGTGATGGATAGAAATCCTTGAACAACACCAGATCACCCGTACGCTCGACATACGACTCCCAGAGGAAATCTCCACCAGTGCGAATAATGTATTTCTTACGCATCAACTTACATGCATACATAGCTGGCACGGCTGCCGACCAGGTATCGAGTACGAGGATAAGATCTGCATTCCAACCTTTGCGAATTATTTTTAAGAAATACAAAATGTGACGAACCAACGGAGGAAAAGCACGCTCCCAACGATACGCGGCAACCTTCACCTCGTTGGCAGGTCTTCCGTGAGCACCCATTATACTCTTCCAGGTCTCATACAGATTGCGAGCATACTGTGCTGGACCGCCAATATCTGGTGGGTATATGCCTGATGCGATGAGGATTCTCATGAAAGTAAGTCTATCATACTTATCTGTCTCCGATTTCTAGCCCTGCTTTATAGCCAAACTGAAGACCTTCATCATCTCAGTCACAACATAACTCCAACTATATTCTTCCTGAACCATGCGCTTGGCATTGGTCACGATGAAATCACGCGACTCACGATCCTTGATCAACTTCTCGACTTTCTGGGCAATACTCTTAGGGTTGCTGACTTCACAAAAGAGTCCAGTCTGACCATCGACGAGGAAATCAGGGATGCCACCAACTGGAGTAGCGATGACCGGAATGTTTGCAGCCATCGCTTCAAGGAATGAATTACCCAAACCTTCAGTGAGTGATGGACGAATGAAGATGTCAGAGATACTTAAATACTTTGGCATTTCTGTATGAGGAACAAAACCGAGGAAGATCACTCGTTCAGGTAGTTTGAATTCGGCTGGTGCAGTAGCAACTTGAGTCTTTAAGTCTGCCTCAAGCGGACCAGTACCAAGAATGAGAAATTTTACATTGAGTGGCAAATATTCCAACGCCTTTATGACATCGGTGACTGCGTTCTTCAAGACGAGTCGTGAAGTTGTAATCAAGAATATATCACCATCCTTTTTGCCAACCGAATCCTTAAGCTTAGTTGCTGTAGATGAATCAATGGCGCGCGAAAAGAGCTCAACATCAACACCATTTGGTACTACGGTAATCGGACAGATTGCACCCATCTTTCGCGACCAATCTGCCAAGAAGTGAGAAATGACTTGGATCTGATCTGCACTCTTGAATATCTTTCTGAAAAAAATACCGAATATTCCCGTTCGCCTCTCGAAGTTATCTCCCTCCTGGATGGTGAGAACCATTGGAACCTTCGGGAATATCTTCTTGAACAAAAATGCAGCTACGCCAGCATAGCTCGCCATGATGGGCCAGGTAGCATCGTAGGGATTTTTTCGCTGTAATGAGATGGCTTTCAATGCCGCCAGTGGCATATACAGGAGTTTCGAGAGTGGAAATATTTTACCACTTTTCGTATTCTTGCCACGCCAAGGAATTCCGACTCGATACACATTCACATTGCCCACACGCTCGAAGGCTGGTGCATGCTTTCGTAGTGTGATCATGTCGAACTCAATACCGTCTTTATCGGCTGAAATTCGATCGGTAATCTCCTTCACAGCCACTTCTGCCCCACCGATGAAGCGCGGGTAGTACACTAGAGAAAATATGAGTATGCGACGTGGTTTCATAACTCCATAGTTCCACATCTCGACTAGAGTTTCAATACCTGTGCTAGAACATCTTTTGGAACCTCAGCTGGCTTATCGGCAGTAACAGTATTTGAATTATCTGTTGCAGAAGTAATTGCAGGGATTTTTGGCTTTGCAATCTTGGGTACCGGCTTCAATTTCTTGGTAGAAGTGAGCTTGGGCGTGACTGCTCCAGAAGCTGGTTCGGAAGTTGGTGTTAATGGAATATCACCAAGTTTATTTTCAACTGACTTACCCTTGTTCATCGCTGCAGCCAGAGCATCCTTGAGAGCACTCATATTCTGTTGCGTAGGAACTTTGGGATCACGCTTCGTATTGGATGGTTTTGACGCCAATGAAGAAAGTGATGCAGGTTTCTGCACAGGTGCAGGTGCCTTTTGTGGAACAGGTGATGATTGCTTCGCCACACCCGAGTTTGATCTTGAAGGAGAAGTTGCACTTGAAGTCGTGGCCGAAGAAACATTCTGGACAGGCTTCTCAATAATAGTTTTCGGAAGTACAGATGACAGAGCAGCTTTCAATGAATTGTGACCCTCCAATTTTGGTGTAACTTTAGCTGGCACTGATTCGATCTTCCTTGGAGGCATGGGTGAAGATAGTTGTGTCGTATTTGTAATTGGTGATGAT
The DNA here is from genome assembly GCA_964442415.1 of uncultured Candidatus Saccharibacteria bacterium. Lineage (GTDB taxonomy): Bacteria > Patescibacteriota > Minisyncoccia > Phycocordibacterales > PALSA-1337 > C7867-002. Next base: position 2,963 of record CAYTZE010000002.1, on the reverse strand, counting down.
CCGATTACTGGCTCTGGGGTAGTTTTGACAAGTTGTGTAGCGACCGGCGTTGGAGTCGGTACTGAAATGACTTGAGTAGTTCGAACCACTGAAGCGTCATTCTTGGTTGGAACTTGTGGTGAAACAACAGGTACTGGTACTGACTTCGGTTTGATTGGTACTTCTTGTATCTTTGCAGTTGGCGCCTGTTTCCGAAAATCACCTCCTTTGTCCCCCAACGCCTCTAGTTTCTTGACTGCTGGAGTGGCATCATGGAAGGCTACTATACCTTTCTCAACCTCGGCACGTGGTCGAGCGAACTGTTCACGTGATGCAGCGATAATATCTGGAACATAGGAATTATCCGGATGAGATATAGGGGGTATAGTCGTAGCGGAAAATGGTGATGAGCTCAGTCCATCTATCATCAGTTTTAGATACAGTTGATACTTGCCTAGGTTGACCAAGTCCTCGATAGTGAATGCTGGTGCAAACTCTTTTTCTAGGAGCTCAGCATCGTTGGCTCCGACTCTGAAAGCTATCATGGTACCGACGTTGCCGAATACTGCTGGTCGCACGATCTCATCCATTTGTTCTACATACTGATGTGCAATAGTGAGATTGAGTTTGTATTTACGAGCTTCAGATAGAATATCGGCAAAAGAAGCATTTGCGAAATTTTGGAACTCATCAACAAAAAGATAGAAGTTAGGAAGCATCTTCATCACCCTGTCAGGAACATCGGCACGAGACATGGCAGCGAGATATATCTTGGTCACGAGCAATCCACCCAGAAGTTTCATATTCTCATCACCGATACGACCCTTGGATAAGTTGATGATAATGATCTTACGACTATCCATAGCCTGACGGAAATCAAATGAGGAAACTGACTGACCGATCATGTTACGTATGAGTGGATTGGCTGTGAATTGACCAACTTTATTCTGTATAGCTGGCACTGCTTCTGCTGCCATACGTTCAGTGTAGTTGGCGAACTCTTTGACCCAGAAAGTCTTCACTGATGGATCAGTCACGTGTGAGATGATTTCATTCCTATAAACCTTGTCTGAGAGCATCCTATTTACCCCGAGGAGTGTAGTATTGGGAGCTTCTAGTAGAGCTAGGAGTGTGTTGGTCAATATGTATTCCATGCGTGCTGACCATGCATCTTCCCAAATTTTCTTGAATGTACTCATCAATCCAGAAACTACCAAATGCCTCTTGGCAGGATCAACACTCTCTAGAACATTGAAGGATATAGGGTATTCGACATCGAATGGAGCGATGTGGATGACATCTCTGATACGCTCCTTGGGGACATACTCGAGGAGCAGATCAGCGCTCTTGCCGTGAGGATCTATGAAGCACATACCCTCTCCATTCTGAATATCCTGAGCAGCCATATTCTCGAGTAGAGTAGACTTTCCCATACCAGTCTTACCGATCACGTAGACATGTCGTGTTCGATCCTCAGCCCTGATGCCGAACTTTTGACGCTTGTTCCTAGCATCAGTCTCAGCAAAATATGTTATGCGATTCTCGTTAGTTGGAACGGGGACCATATAGCGCTTATTATACCATTTTTTGACCTAGGTTACATCTCGATAAAAACGAATGCCCCACACAGTTAAGGTGGGGCTGATACTACTTTAAGTATTGACTCTTCAGAGCGAGAACGCGCTGTGAGGTGTAGGGATCTTGAAATACTCGCAGATAGTACTGGCAACCATACTCCTGATATTTCCCGTACCAGCAAATACTACGATCTTTTTTCCAGTTTCTGGATCCTTCAGGTCGAGCGTGACTATCTGGCTATCCATGCCGGCCATTTTCACATTGCCCTTGCCTGTAATTCGAGTAACTGTTCTCAACAGCCACTCTTCTTGCAATGCTGGATCTTTCGGTACAGACTTCAATCCTAGTTTCTTTGCTCCCATACGTTTTTTGCGTTGTACTGCTTATTTTGTCCGTCTTTGCACACTCGAGAGGAAACACCTTCTCCGAGGTGTACGGTGTGCGTTAGATACATCCTATCCGAAGGAAATAGTACCACGCAAATAAAATTGCGCAAGGGTGCGCATGGTGCATACGTGGATAGCTTATTTTGGCAAAAGTGCGTCTTTTTTGTAGACAGATCCAGCATTCCAGAGCATCCAACTAGAAAGTCCAACATCATAGGTTGCCTGTATTTGAGTACGGACCATTTCGGGCGTATATACAGCACCGAGATCGAACGCTTGGAGCCAAGGTCGAAGCTTGGTGATGTCATATGACTCTTTGGTATAGAGCTGAGGTGTCGTCGATGCGATCGGTTCATCAGCCAACCACAAAGCTCGAGTAGTTGTTGCTTGCGCTTTCTCGATAGCGCGACTCATGGAGAGTTTTATAACTTCATATGGATGATCTGCTGGTTTTGCAAAGTTGTTATATCCTTTGCCAAAATGTGATGGATATACCATGGGTGCAACAAAATCAAATGATGACAATGCGTACTCGAGTATCTGACCTATACCCAGATCATCGGCCGCACTCGTAGTCAGACCAAAAAGATCAGCTGATGTGGGTATACCAGTATCCTTGAACTGTGTATGAATATACGAAAAGAAATCCTTCATCACTTGAGCGCGCGTCCTCCCCTCTCCCCATGAATAAGAAATATTCTTCAAGTCACCGTCAGATGGGAAACGTATGTAGTCGAAATTTAATTCATCAAACCCAACTGCGTATGACTGCTTACCAATAGCAACCAAATAATCCCATACCGGCTTGGCACCAGCATCAAGCCACTTTACACCTTTGTAATCCTGCCAGACATTACCGTCCATAGTCTTGACTGCCCACTCTGGATGAATATTGATCAGATATGAATCTTGAAAAGATGAGATACGACCTATGACATAGACTCCCTTGTCATGAAGTTTACCTATAAATTCCTTGATATCGGGAATACGTTTTTCTGCAGCACCAGTTGCTTTGAGCAT
>CAYTZE010000001.1:0-18805 GCA_964442415.1 uncultured Candidatus Saccharibacteria bacterium | reverse complement strand
GGTAGGTTTGACCACTGCTGGTAGTATGAAACTATTGAAAAGCTCTGTGGCGACCGTATCAGCATCCCTCCTCACTGCTGAACCATCTATCTCTTTCCAATACGGACTCTTGATGCCATGATTTGCAAATGATTTCTTGGATAGAACTTTATTCATACCCACTGCTGAAGCGAGCGATCCAGACCCTGTAAATGGAATACCGTGAACTTCGAAAAAATGTTGAAGCTTACCATCCTCTCCGTATGTTCCATGCAATGCATTGAATATCACATCGACCTTAGTTGCCAAACTCTCTAGATCTATAGGCAATCCATCAACATGAGCCACACCCTCTCGATCGATGAAGATGTCGCGCACATGATATTTGTTTTCATAGTGCTCCCTCAGTGCTGAAAGGACATTCGCACCTGATGCGAGTGAGACTTCATACTCACTACTCGGACCACCACGCATTACTCCTACTCGAATGAGGTGCTTCATATTACAATTATAGCAAACAAATAAAAAAACCGGCAGGGATTGGAGTTCCTGCCGGTGGTATGCCTCTATTCCTCCTTAGTGAACGAAGTGTGATAATTATATCACACAAGTAGAATAACGGAGATCACATACTAAAGCAAACGTCTTTTTTGGCGATGAAATCTGATCACATATCGATGAACTTCAGCATTGATCGCGATAATTGATTTTTCATATAGTTTGATTATATCCGGCTTACCTATCAACCTAGAAGCCTTGTGACTAGCGTCTTTGGACACGGCTACTACTGGAATACTTATACGGCGTATCTTCAATATATTTTCAGCGTGCGCCAAATGTGTCTCATTACCATCAACCACGATAAGATCAGGATATGTCCATTCTGAATGGTTCAACCTCCTAGATATGATCTCGACCATCCCAGCGATATCATCATTTGCTTGTTTCTTGATCAAGAATTTCCTGTACTCTGAAGGTACGAACTCTCCATCGACAGAAACAGCAAAAGCGCCTACAACATCGGTCCCTGACAAATGAGCAACATCATATGCTTCGATGCGAAATCTTGAGGTCCGACCTCCAGATTGAGCCACCGTATCCGATTTTATAAGTGCTATGTCATTGATATGATCAAGTGCATAGAGTAGTCTTTTAGCCATCTGAGCCTCTTCAAACCTCATATCTTTGGCCGCTTCATTCATATCTCTTGTTATACGTCGACGAATCAAATCTTTCTTGCCATTGAAAAATAATGCCAGATTGCCAATAGTCCTCATATAACGTCTGCGTGCATTGGTATCATCCTGTTGTGGTGATCGGCCAAGTGCGCGATAAAAATTGTCATGACGTGCATCAAAAGACTTCTTATCCTTAAATGGGAATAATTTACGCAGAATTTTGAGTGCTTCCTTGATCAATCCACCATGTGGATATGGTCCAAATATATGCTTGACTTCGTATCCAAGTGAGCCATCTTTCTGTGCTTGATCAAAATCACGCGAACGTACCAAGAATACTCGTGGCCACAATTCATTTGTGATCACAACGTATTGTGAGCTTTTATCATCTCTGTCATCCACATTGTAGTGTGGCTGATAACGCTTGATCAGAATACTTTCGAGTATGATAGCTTCGAGCACACTGTCAGTACTCTCCCACTTCAAAGTCTGTGCCCGCGTAACCATGTCGACTATACGAGGTCCACGTGCCTCGATGAGGTCATCGCTAAAATAGCTCTTCACCCTATCCCGCAACGATGTCGCACGACCTATGTACAATGGTCGTCCACGAGCATCGACAAATCTATATACCCCAGGATTGTCAGGCAACTTCAATTTCTGTAGGTCTTGACTAAGCATGAATCCAAGAGTACAGTATATTATGAATTTGTTCAACAAAAACCAATAAAGGAAAGGGTTCTATGCCACTATTGTTTTCCAAACGCAATGAGGAGGAGTTACTCATCACATCAAAAAAACCCATAACTATAGCGAAAGTATTCTGGTCATTACTTTTGATTGATCTCGTCCTAGTTTGGCTGGGATGCACATTTGGCAGTGCAGACCTCATCTGGGCAAGCATAATTTTGGCCATATTCATATTCTTCATTTGTGTACTCGAACTCGTGTTCACCTACACAATCATGATCTTTACCAAAAGGTGGGATGGTCTTGATGGAATGGAGGAATCGTGAAAATTATTGCAAAGATCATACTCTTTGTCCTAGGTGTGCTCATCATGTTCATCTGCTATATCATCGTCAGGTGCATCATCACCTTTGCCAAGATTCAACACAAGTCGGACTGTAAAGTTCGACTTTTTTCATGTAGGTTAGGTGCAAGTTTCACCTCAGTCACATCATTATTTTTTCAAAACTTTTTTCAAATACTTTCCTGTATATGACTTTTCACTTCTAGCGACATCTTCTGGTGTCCCCTTCGCTACAATAGTCCCACCACGTTGACCACCTTCGGGACCAATATCGATCACATAATCGGCATTTTTGATAAGATCCAAATTGTGTTCGATTACAACGACAGTATTTCCCTTATCTACCAATTTCTGCAAAATATCTATCAACTTCTTGACATCTTCGTAATGCAAACCAACTGTTGGCTCATCGAGTAGGTATATCGTCTTCTGGAGGTGAGCACGATAAAGCTCGGATGAGATCTTCACACGTTGGGCCTCTCCTCCGGATAATGTTGTAGCCGACTGACCGAGCTTCACATAACCAAGTCCGACATCTACCATACTCTGTAGACGATCCTCTACTGCTGGAATATCCTTGAAGAATAGAACGGCCTCCTCAATAGTGAGTTCGAGTACTTCATGAATATTCTTCTTTCGATATTTAATTTCCAACGTCTCTTTGGTAAATCTTTTACCATTGCAGACATCACAAATAACATAGACAGTCGGCAAGAAGTGCATCTCGACTGCTATCTCGCCATTTCCTTCACAAGCTTCACATCGCCCACCTGGACGATTGAATGAGAACCTACCTGCTCCCCATCCACGCGCTCGAGCTTCTGCTTCTGAAGCAAATAGGTCTCGTATGTGAGTCCATGAACCTGTGTAGGTTGCGGGATTGGATCGTGGCGTGCGACCAATTGGTGATTGATCTATCAGTATAACGCGACCAACATACTCGGAACCTTTGAACTCTTTGCAGTTGATAGCTTCATTGGTCCTATGACGCATCTCGAGACGTGCTGCCAAATTCTTGTGAATAATCTCATACATGAGTGAAGACTTACCAGAACCAGAAACACCGGTGATAACATCGAGACATCCAAGAGGCAAATCAACATCCATATTTTTGATATTGAATGCATGACCACCACGAACCATTATCTTTCCTTTCGGCTCACGTCGAGTCGCTGGAATGGAAATCTTTTCTTCACCACGCAAATAAGCTAGCGTTTTTGAACCTGAGGTATTTTTCTTGGCTGTAAGGAGATCGTCGAGATAACCAGAGACGACTACTTCTCCCCCATGAACACCAGCACCAGGACCAATATCTACAATGTAGTCTGAGGCAAACATAGTATCCTCATCGTGTTCAACAACAATAATAGTGTTACCAAGATCCCGCAATTTGACGAGTGTACTTATCAATCTGTCATTGTCTCTTTGATGTAAACCTATAGTTGGTTCGTCGAGAACGTAGAGTGCACCTACCAGTCCCGAGCCGAGCTGTGAAGCTAAACGGATACGCTGAGCTTCTCCGCCAGAGAGAGTATTCGCCCGACGATCCAAGGTTAAATATTCAATTCCAACATTTACCATGAATGATAGTCGCGCTTCGATCTCCTTCAAGACAATCTTGGAAATCTCCTTCTCTGCATCAGTAAGCTTGATGGACTCAAAATACGCGATGGACTCTTCGATGGACATAGCGGTGGCATCGACGATATTGGTCTCACCGATCTTCACATTCAAGGCCTCATCACGTAGTCGTGCACCATTGCAAACCTTACAGACATTCTCATCAAAAAGACCTTCAGTGCCTAGACCATTACATGCTGAACAAGCTCCATATGGAGAATTGAATGAGAACAGGCGTGGTTCAACTTCTGGATATGAGAAGCCATCGTATGGGCACATGAACTTCACTGACATCAAAGTCTCGTCGCTCTCCGCAGTCACACTCTCTTCCGCGAGAGCTGCAGTCCCTCCGGTAACTCGCTTCAGAGAGTGTGGCTGCGGAGAGCTCCTCACTATGCTCCACGGATATTCAATTCTAATCAACCCATCAGCCTCATGTACAGCTCTTTCTATCGCTTCAGACAGACGCTCCTTGGCGTTGCCGGCATTCTTGGCATCTTTGAATTCACTGACAAATATTTCATCGACAAGAAGATCTATATTATGCTTCTTATTCTTTTCCAGAATGATCTGGTCACGTAGGCGCTGAACCTTCCCATCTATACGCACACGATCATAGCCCTTGCCGAGCATGTCGTAGAGCATCTGATAGTACTCACCTTTGCGACCGACTACTACTGGCGCATAGATGCGTATCTTGGCATCAGAAATATTCACACCATAAACTTTCTTGGCTTGTGCAGTGCGGGTAAGAACTGTTGCAAGAATAGTATTCAAAATTTCCTCCTGTGATATACGATGAATAATCCTGCCACAGGTCAGACAGTGGGGCTTCCCTACACGAGCAAAGAGAATGCGCATGTAGTCATAAATCTCCGTAATAGTTGCAACTGTTGAACGAGGATTGTTCGAGCGAGACTTCTGATCAATAGAAATGGCTGGCGAAAGTCCAGTGATCTCATCAACATCGGGCTTTTGCATCTTGTGCAAAAACTGACGTGCATATGCAGAGAGTGACTCGACGTATCTGCGCTGTCCTTCGGCGAAGATGGTATCAAATGCTAGAGATGATTTGCCTGAACCAGAGAGTCCAGTGATGGCGATCATCGTGTTCCTCGGCATCTCAACAGTGATGTTTTTGAGATTGTGAGTACGGGCACCTTTGACGATGATCTTCTCCTCACCATGTATAGGAGTATGTTTGCGTGCAGCTGACATAAGTGGGGCGATGGTAGCACGATTTTGATGGGATTACAAGGCATTTTGCATTAACTAGTTGAATGTGCATGAGCTACTTTGACACCACCTCAATTCAATGTTAGTTTGACCTCAAATGAAATGTGGGCGCAATTGCTCATTTACAGAAACAAAGAAAGGAAAAAAATGAATAAGGAAGCTGCCAAACTAGTCTCGTTCTTGGATGGGACAATCAAAGGGACTCAATCCAGAGAATCTAAAGCGCAAAAAGAACACCCGCAGGAAAGCCAGAGTATCTGCTTCGCGCCTATCGGTGGATGCCTGATCAAATGTGAGGAAGAAATCGGTGATGGACAATGGAGGCAAGATAATAACAATCAACGTCTGTTCATGAGTGATTACTACAGTGAAGCTCGCGAACAAGTCAAAAACCTGCCTGAAATTGAGTCTATTGCAGCAAAGGACGCAGAGACCATCAACACATTCTTGCAACAAAGGGGTTTTGACATCAAAATTCAGCCGTTTCATTCTCCACCGGAAATCGGCGTGGCCAGCGTCCTTAAAATCCTACTCGAGTGGATCCAACCAGGTGTGGTCACAACGATACATCACGGATTGACTGATGATCGATACCCAGGGGTTCGCATCAAATCCATCCACAGTTTTTACACTTCAAAACATGCGCAGAACACCATCGTCAGCATCAAGGCAAGGAATGGAGACTCTGTAAGTATGACTGTTTTCGATCAACCACCGGTATTGTTTGACCTTACTGCATTGGTCGACAAAATCATTGAAACTGCGAAGCCAATCTTTGGTTATGACAACGTGGAATTCCCCATGATAGATTACGATGAATTCATCGACATCTCATGGATGCAAGGTATGACACTCATAGGAAACAATGGTCCTTGGACAATCTCGCAGGCAGTACAGCAAACCAAGTTCCGGATGAACGAGATTGGGGCCAAGGTTGAAAGTGCTGTAGCTATGGGTGTACGCTACACTCATTGCGTTACTCAACAAAGACAAGACTTGATCATCGATCGACCGTTCCTACTCTGGGTCAACCGACCCGGTATGACCCACCCCTTATTCATTGCGCATTTTGCTGAAGACTCTTGGAAAAAGCCCAAAGAGTTATAATCCATCTCTAGCATGCCGAACGAAAGTTCGGCTTTTTTATTAGTTACATCATTAAAGAAATCTGCTAAACTACCAATATGGACGGAAACGTCAAAAAACTATCTATGGAAGCCTACAAGGGCGTCCGCGACTTCTTCCCTTCTGACATGGCTACGGAGAAGGCTATTTTTGCTATCTGGCGAGGTATCGTCGAGAAATATGGCTATGAGGAGTATGGTGCATCAGTGCTCGAACCAGCTGACCTCTACAAGGCCAAGTCTGGCGAGGAAATCGTCAATGAGCAGACGTATACATTTACTGATCGTGGTGATCGCGAGGTTACTCTTCGTCCCGAAATGACACCGACGCTCGCACGTATGGTTGCTGCGAGGAAGCGCGAACTCGGCTTTCCACTCCGCTGGTACTCCATCCCCAACCTTTTTCGTTATGAGCAACCACAGCGGGGTCGCGTCCGTGAACATTGGCAATTGAACGCTGATATTTTCGGTGTCGAATCTATTTCTGCCGAGATTGAGGTCATCAATATCGCCTACGACATCATGAAAGCTTATGGTTTGAAGGATACTGACTTCGAAATACGCCTCAACAATCGCAAGGTCATGAACTATGTGACTCGCGATGTTTTTGGCTTGAATGACGAGGCGGCCCAGAAGATTTCGAAACTGATAGACAAGAAAGATAAGCTAAAGCCAGAAGCATTTGAGATTGGTGTCAAAGAAATTTTTGCAAATCAAAGTCCAAGCTTAGAATCCAAAATCCAATCATTCCTCACTTTGCTCAACTCCAAGAATTTTGAAGAGTTCACTACCAACTTACAGCAAACAAAGGAGGAACATGTTGGGCTCAAGGAAATTCGTAACGTTATTGCAGGACTAGAAAAGCTTGGAATTACTAATGTGCGTTTTGATCAAACACTCATGCGTGGTTTTGACTACTATACTGGCATTGTATTTGAAGTTTATGACCTCAACCCAGAAAATAGACGATCAGTATTTGGCGGTGGACGTTATGATGACCTCCTTTCATTATTTGGCAACGAGAAAGTAACAGCGGTCGGTTTTGGCGCTGGTGATGTGATCGCGAGAGACATTATGGAAACATATGGAACTCTACCAAAATATAGTTCATCTGCAGATGTAACTATTGCCATAGTTGGAGAACAGAATACTCCATATGCACTGGACTTGGCTCAATCACTAAGGACTAGTGGTATTCGTGTATCAGTGGATTTAACCAATAGAAAAGTAGGTGACCAGATCAAGAATGCAGACAAACGCGGAACCCCACGAGTTATTTGTATTGGTGACAAAGAAGTTACTACCGGAAATTTATATATGAAAACTCTGGCGACTGGTGAAGAGGTTGTTGGTACCGAAAATGATATTGTAAGCTTGATCAAGAGATAACTATGAATAAAATGTCCAAGAAACAAGATACAATAACCAAAATCTTGAATCGAATGTTTGGAAATGTACCCATATGCGTGTCATAACCCTCGACATCGAAACAAAAAACCTTTTTCAAGATGTCGGTTCGAATGACCCTACTGATCTAGACATTTCTGTTATCTGTATACATGATTCTGAGACAGGCCAATTCTCCAGTTATCTAGAAGCTGACTTTTACAAGTTGTGGCCGATACTGGAAAAAGCGGACTCATTTGTTACTTGGAACGGCGATCATTTTGATATTCCCTTACTCAATAAATACTATCCAGGAGATCTGAGCAAAATAAAGAGTGTGGACTTGATGCGTGAGGTTCAATTGGTACTCGGACGGCGCTTGAAACTAGATACAGTGGGTGAGGCAACATTACAGCGGAACAAATCTGGCCACGGACTACAGGCTATAGAGTGGTGGAGAAATGGCGAGATCGAGAAGATCGTCAAGTACTGTATCGAAGACGTACGTCTGACTCGTGACCTCTATGACTACGCTATAAATAATAAGCATCTAAAATACAAGGATCTAGGTGGTATCAAGAATGTCAAACTAGATACGAGTACTTGGCAAGAAAAGGTCGAGCATGCTATGACCTTCACATTGCCATTCTAACCTAGGCACTTGGCAGTGTGATGACAAATGTAGTACCGGTATTTTCACCATCTGATCTGACATCTATTTTGCCATTATGCTTCTCGACAACTGTCTTTACCAGATATAGTCCGATACCAAATCCTTCTGTATCTGTATGCATGGCCTTGTCAGTCCTATAAAACTTTGAGAAAAGATGTGGGATATCCTTGGGATCTATACCGATACCAGTATCTGAGATGCGTATGATCACATGTTCACCATGTTTCTCTGCAGATAGAGTCACTGACCCGCCTTCTGGGGTATATGCATGAGCATTTTCCAATAATGTCTGAAAAACAAACTTTATCCTCTGTTCATCGACACTGACAAATAAGTCATCGGGTATACGTATACCTATATGTATTTTTTTGCTATGAAATGCATTGGTGACCATCTGAACCATACCAGTGACTAGATCCTTCAATGGATATCTGGCAAATCTATATGTCCTTCTAGAAGAAACGTCTGTATCGGCTGCTTGGATGATCATACCTGTAAAGTCGATCAAGTGCTCATTGGATGTATGGACCATGAGTAGGTACTCCTTGCGCTCAGAATCTTTCTCAGTAGCCACCAGACTCTCACATACCCACTTTATATGTGTCAGTGGTGTACGAAACTTGTGAGCGACTATCGTTATGAACTCATATCGCAACATGTCTGTCTCACGGAGTCGCTTCCAAACATAGATGCTTATTGCAGAAATGATACACGAAGCCGATAACGGTACGAACCAATATGCCAACTCTGGTAATGTACGATATACATATTGGTTGAGAGCAGTAGCTAGTGATATGAAGAGAGCATAAAAACTGATAATAACCGCAACTCCCACTACAGCATTTAGTCTTTTTGGCATTGAGATAGATAGGTTATGATATGATATACTTCATTATACTATGGAATCAACAAATACATCATCTAGGCCATCCCTAACATTACCAGGCGCCATCATCGTTGCGGCGACCATCATCGCAGTTGCTATCATCTACATCAAGAAGCCTGTTGTAGCACCTGTCGCCAATACTGTTCCGAAGGCCTCTGAGATCTCCATGCTACCAGTGACATCTAACGATCATATCCTAGGCAATCCAAAAGCCAGTATCAAGATAGTCGAGTACTCTGACCCTTCTTGCCCATTCTGCAAGATATTTCACCCAACCATGCAAAAGATCATGAGTGAATATGGTGCGGGTGGTGAGGTAGCATGGGTATATCGTTCATTCCCACTCGACAAAGCAGATAGTCAGGGTCGCATACTTCACCCCAATGCTGGACATGAAGCACAGGCCCAAGAATGCGCAGCTTTCCTAGGTGGCAATGACGCTTTCTGGAAGTTCACCAATCGTCTCTACGATGTAACACAGTCCGACAAAGGTATCAGCCTAGATCAAAAAGAATTACCGAATATTGCAAATTTTGCTGGACTCGATGTGGCCAAGTTCAACGACTGCCTATCGAGTGGCAAATTCAAGGACAAGGTAGAGAAAAGTTATCTCGATGGTATCAATGCTGGCGTATCAGGTACACCGTATTCGATCATCTTGACTCCATCTGGCTCCAAGATACCTGTGGTTGGTGCACAGTCATATGCAACGATCAAGACAGCTATCGATGCCCTACTTGGTGATCAAAGTTCAAAATAATTTGTTGTTATAAAAATGAAGCGAATCGAAACATCTAAAATTTCTGATGTACGCAAATTAGATCTCTCGTAGTCCACACCACTCGCATTTATCATCGCTACATTTTTTTTGAATAATATCTCCACTCCAAATACTATCCACGAGCATCTGAATTTCTTTTTTTACTCGATCAGTATCAGTAGTTTCTATAGGCAATGAAATAATCGGGCATCTTCCCTTGTCATCTGGTGTAATAAAGACGAGTGCTGGACTTATCCTCCTACTCCTCCAACGAACATCATCTCCAACTAACATTTTGTAATAGATCAACTGCCGGAAATAATTGCCATCTGAGTCAGTCTTAGTTTCTCCTTTTATAGCATTTACCGACATAGCTTTCTTAGTTTTGTAGTCGTACACGATTGCTTCACCTCCAGTATCGACCAATGCATCCAATTTGCCATGAATCGGGATAGTGATTGATTGGTTGACAAAAGTACCCTTGAACTCTGTTTTCACCCAAATCTCGGTGAAGGCCATCAAATTATCTGTGATATTGAAGTGTGGTAACAATTCCCTTGAGACAGCAGGGATGTCCTCTACAAGACTCTTAAGAACTGTTTCTTTCTCTGTTTTTGGCAAGAATGATGTGCTGAAATATTCCGTCACTGATCCCATCAAAGTATCCTGTATTTCTTTTGAAGTTATCACTCCGCCTTTTGCAATCTTTACTCTCCATACTGCGGAAATAGCGGCATGCATAGCTGTTCCCTTCTCTGCAGAGACAGATGGAGCTTGCGGCATCTTCAGGATACTCTGATACAGAAACTTATTTGGACAATCCAAGAAGTGATTGAGTGCTGTCACAGATAGGCCTTTCTCTGCAAGTACCTGCTTGGTCATGTCTATTAGCTTCTGTTGTGTTGGAGTCAATTCTATCTTCCTTTCCTCTTTGCCTATTTCATTTTCTTCCTCCTCATGCACCTTCTCTGCTCCCACTCTCCCTAGATTTGTCACTTCTACATGTCTCTTATCAAGTTCTTCAATGAAACGAAGTGGGGTCAATGTCTTGCCATCTGATTCCTCACGTGCACTCAACACTGTTGCCTTCTCCCTGGCTCGAGTAAGTGCTACATAAAAGAGTCTGCGGATATCTTTTACATCACTATCTACTGTTCTTTTCTTTGGTAGCACAAATGACGCACCTTTTGGTCTGCCTATCCACGATTCGTCAGTAGCATATGGTATAAATACATAGTCAAATTCAAGACCTTTACTGCCATGAGCTGTCATGGCACGAATAGGAACGTCAGGCGCACCAACAGAAACTTTCACAGTACGAGTCTCTGCAGAAGTTCGATACGCCAACATTGATTGGATCAAGATTGACGGATCGTTGATCGCACCCTCGCGTGCCAGTGATTCCGCCAGAGAAACTATGCCACGCCAAACATGAATATATGACGGATCTCGTGCGACTATATCTGTGAATCCAGACTCCTGTGCAGCGTGAATGAGAAAACCAACCGCACCATCATTGAGCATCTGTCGCTGGATGCGGAGTAGCTTAGGAATTTCTTTTTCGATAGTTCCACTCTGGTTACTCTTGAGCGCCCTGATAACTTCTACACCCTTCTCAAATGGCACACTCCACATTCCTGCAATAACAGTCTTGGCCAATGCATCTGTTTTACTCGTATCTACTAGATATTCAATAAGGTCGAAAAAGAGTCGACCGACTGGATGGCTGAAGATATCGACACTTCTCTCTGATGAGACTGGGATGTGGTGAGACTCGAGGAGACGAATGATCCTGCCGAGATCTCTATTTCTCCTCACAATGATAGCCACAGTCATTTTGGAATCCTTCAATTCATTACCCAACAACGATTTCAATTTCTCCACCAAAAAAACCTCTGTTGCAGATACATTTTCACCAATGATCACTTCCACTGCATCAGTCGAACTATTAGTATTCAATGATTCCTTGTTTCCTGCTTCCTGAAGCTTGACTCTTCCACTTTTTAGTTTAACCCTCAGATCCTTATACTGACCTTCCTCATAGTTCTTCTCGATCATACCGAAACTAGCATCCAGAATACTCTGATGTGATCTATAGTTCATATCCAGGGAAATCAGTTTCATGGTCGTCCACTTACTCTGCAACAATAAAAAGTTCTCTACTGACGCTCCCTGGAATCGATAGATAGCCTGCTTCTCATCACCAACAATAAATATATTTGGTGTTTCAAAGAATTCTGCAATAAGTCCGATAATGAAGTTCTGAGCGTCGTTGGTATCCTGATGCTCGTCCACATGTATATATAGATAACGTTCTTGTATGAGCCTTAGTAGGAGCTCATCGTTTCTCAAGGCTAGTAGCAGTTCAATTATCAAATCATTGAAGTCCATCTTCTTTGCCTCCAATTTCTTGGCCTCATAGAGTTCATACACTTCTGAAAAAAGTATAGTACGCGTACACTTTTCGATCTGCTCCTTGGCATCAGCTTTGAGCTGACCCTTGGTTGCACCACGAGATGATATGGAACTCTCATCATTTTTGATACGAGTAATCTCGCGCGCTGCATGTTGTCGAACCATCTCAGGTGTCAGTGCTTCTCTTTTGGCATCATCAATACTACGGATAATTCCAGAAATATAAGCATCAGGCTTCCCTGCTGGACGAATACTAGAAAACTTTGGATCAGAGATGATGGAACGGATCAAAGTCTCCTGCTCTATGTCAGTCATCTGCTTCAGTTCACCCAAATGAAGGAAATGATCTGGATATTCTGAGATTATAGAAGAAGCAAAACCATGAAATGTATGGATTCGGACATCGTGGGCACGATCACCAATGATCTCCTGCAACTTCGTTCGCATCGCCTTTACGCCTGCATCGGTGTAAGTTATGGCCAATATGCCATTGGCTGGTGTATCAGTCTGCTTGAGAATATTGGCGATACGTAGAGTCAGAATAGTCGTCTTACCTGTTCCTGGTCCAGCTATAACCATCACCGGTCCTTCGATAGTGTCAACGGCTTCTTTCTGAGCTTTGTTTAGGTGAGAGTATTTGGAATCGAATTGACTCATAGGTGTGCCTAAGTGTATCACGATGGACAGAGATGAGTTGAGAAATGAAATCCCAAACCCAACGTCAAACCCCGAAAATTCTATTTCGGGGTTGTTTATTTATTAGTAGTTCTTCAACCTATAGATGTTGTCATGCTGCCTGATCTTCTCGTGTGCCTTGGCCTCGATCTGGCGGATACGCTCACGAGTGACACCGAACTCACGACCTACCTCCTCGAGTGTATGAGTGATACCGTCATTCAAGCCATGACGCATCTCGAGTATCTTGCGCTCCTTCTCCGAAAGATCATTGAGGATCATGGTCACTTGATCACGGAGGATACGACGCGAAGACTCATCAGATGGTGAGAGGATCTTGTCATCTGGAATGAAATCTTGCAGAGTAGACTTGCCATCATCACTATCATCGCCCACTGGCGACTCCAGAGATACGACATCCTGCTCGATCTTCTCGATCTGATAGATCTTGTCTACATCCATACCCATCTCCATAGCGATCTCATCAGGGAGAGGTTCACGACCGAGGTCATGTGAGAGACGGCGAACTACCTGCTTGTACTTGGCGATCGTCTCCACCATGTGCACGGGTACACGGATCGTACGTGATTGATCAGCTAGTGCGCGTGTGATAGCCTGGCGAATCCACCAAGTAGCATAAGTTGAGAACTTGAAACCTTTGGTCCAGTCGAACTTGTCGACAGCACGGAAGAGACCGAGGTTGCCTTCTTGGATAAGATCGAGGAGTGTGAGATCAGGTGATCGACCAACGTACTTCTTTGCGATCGAAACCACCAGACGAAGGTTGGCTTTGGCGAGAAGATTCTTGGCCTCGGTATCACCTGCGAGGATACGCTTGGCGAGATCCTTCTCCTGCATGGCGTTAATGAGTGGATACTGACCGATCTCGCGGAGATACATCTGGATGGAATCGTAAGCACTATCAGTACCAGTTCGGCTATAATGTGTCGCCGCCTTCTTGGGATTGAGGTCTTCCACCTCGAGGAGTCCACCTCCTTCGAGCACATCAACGTTGGCTGTTGTGAACTTTGTATAGAGCTCATCAAGGAAAATAATGTCATTTTCGATCTGTGGGAACTCTTTCAAGATCTCGTCATAGGTCACGAAGCCACGATCGCGACCTTTGTTGATCAATTTATTTGCACGAACTTCAAAGTCGCGAGCTTTGTCGATTTTTGACATTGGCTTGCCAGACTTTCCAGCAGACTTCTTTGATTTGCCTGCCTTAGAATTCCCCTTGCTTGAATGCTTCTGTGCACGCACAACTGAGCGCTTCATCGAACGCCCGACAGACTTACGAGCCTTTGTGGTCGCCTTTTTATTTTTTCCCATAATGTGGAGATTGAGAAAATTAGTGACTAATCCGATGATTGTATGGTATTTCTAGTGACTATGCAAGTTCTACTAGTACCGCCTCTTTTTGGCTACCTCTGCTTTCCTCATGCTAAGTACCTGACATTTCTTTGCAAGCTCAGCTACTTTCTTCATTTCGCCTGCCTTCTCTGCAATACGCAACTCGTTCATAGATGCGAGAAGTTCATCAGAAATAGCGTTTTCCTCGAAGTTCACGATGAGCTCCTTCATGTGGCGATCCCAATTCTTTTCATCTGTCCCAAAGAATGCTTCTGCTTCATAGACAAGGTCTGAAATTATTGGTTCGATACGTTCCATTCTTTCCTCGTAAGAATCAGTAGCTATTTTTTTAATTTCTGCCCGATATTTCTTGGCGTCTTCAGGAACTTTCTTTTCTATAAGTTCAAGAAGTCCGAACATTCTGCGTTCGATGATATCAATGCGGTAAGCGGCGTCGGCAGGAAAGATGTTCGAAGGACGCTTCGGACTGAGCGAAGGCGAAGGAGAACCAGACGCTGCCTCAGCAGAGGCAGACGGCGTGTCCTGAGGACGCTTTCCTGCCGACGCCGCTAATACCTTCTCGAACTTCTTGAGATCCTCCCACACCGCCTGTTCGGTTAGATGGGCTCTATCAGACATTGCCTTCACGAAGAAAGCCTTGTCCATCTCGCTTTCGATAATTGCCAGGTAAGGAAAAACTCGATCCCTCATAGCACGCGCGAGTTTGTGCGGATCAATCACCTCCTTCAAGACATTTGCCATCTCGTATTCGATGACATGCTTGGCATTGCGTAGAACATTCTTCCAATTTTCAGGATCAGTAAGGACGAGGTCAGCTGGATCCTTGCCACCTTCTATATCGGCAATCTTGACCGACATACCCAAAGAGAGTGCAGTCGTCGCAACTGCACGCATAGCGGCCGCCCGGCCAGCCTTATCAGAATCAAAAGCAAGAATGACATTTGGAGACAGACGACGTACCAGATTGAGATTACTTACAGCACCGGCGCTATTGGCAAGCTCTGCCGTGAGTGCTGTACCAGAAGAAGCGACTGTATTCTTGATGCCAGCCTGATGTGACATGACTAGATCCATCTGACCTTCGACGATGATGGTGTACCCCATACGACGAATATCGCTCTTGGCTTTGTCGAGCCCATAAAGTACCAGCGATTTATCATAAAGAGGTGTATCAGGGCTATTCAGATATTTTGCTGACTTGCCATCATCTTTCAAAATTCGTCCCGAAAATGCGATCGGCCTACCACTGGAATCATTTACTGGGAATATCACACGCCCACGGAAGCGATCGTAGAATGAAGGAGAAAGAGAATGGAGATTGGAGACTGGAGATTGGAGACTGGAGATTGAGGATTTTCCAGTCTCTAGTCTCTGATCTCTGATCTCTGTGCTTTGTCCTCCAGTCTCTTTGCGCTTAATCAATCCCGCCTTCTCCAAAATAGCATCATCAAATCCTTTCTTCTTCAAAAACATGTGTAGATTGCTCCAACCCTCCGGCGCCCAACCTATTCTAAATTCACTTCTAGTCGTATCTGTAATGCCTCTCTTTTTCACATAAGCTGAAGCTTCTTTGGATACCTTGAGTTGTGCCTCAAAATATTGCGTTGCTGTTTCCATGACTTGAAATAGTCTGTCACGTTCTCCATCAGCTTTCTTATTGTTTGTCAGCTGAACTCCAGCTTTCTCCGCAAGAACTTTGAGTGCTCCACGAAAATCAAGACCTTCGAATTGTTCTACAAATGTGAAAATGTCGCCTTTTGCATTACAGCCGAAGCAATAATAACCACCTCGATCAGGTGATACGAAAAATGACGCACTCTTCTCATTGTGGAAGGGGCACTTGGCTTTGTAGGATCCACCAGACTTTTCTAGCTTGATGTACTGACCGATGACTTCATTTATCGGCAGTCGCTCCTTAATAATTTCCACGTCAGTGCGGTTCATGGAGCTAGTATAACAGAATGAGGTATGAGATAGGAGATATGAGGTATGAAAGGCTCATAGCTCATATCTCCTAGCTCTTACTTTCCATCTCACACAAGTGCCAAGGACCAGGATCGAACTGGTGACCCTTCCCTCTTCAGGGGAATGCTCTACCAACTGAGCTACCTTGGCGGGTACGAATCTCGAATAACTATTTCAACAAATCCTTGAGTGAATTTGCAGCGTTCTGTGCAGTGTTCATGTTGCCCTGCAAACCTTGAATGCCACCCTGAACTTGTTGGTAGGCGCCTATCATTGTTTCCAAATATGGCTGAATAAAGTAGGCGGCACCAAATGACAAAGCTATAATGAGCACCCAATACACTATACGGAAAACCATCGAGAACCGCGTCGAGCGGCGGATGGATCGCAATATTTTGTTGTTTTCCTCAACCATGGCGTAGGTTCGCTCTAGCAAGGAATGCTCCTCGGGTGTCATGGACAAGACTATATCAGGAAATGGAATTTATGGCAAAAATAGTGTACAGTTCAAAGTACAAAGCACAATGTTGTGTTGATTGTCACTTTTTACTTTTAATTATTCCTGCCCTCGTAGTTCAATGGATAGAACAGTTCCGTCCTAAGGAATAGATGCTGGTTCGATTCCGGCCGAGGGCACAAAAAAAAGAAGCTCTCAGGAAATCCCGAGAGCCTCGTGAACGAACAACTATCACCAACTTCCAGAGGAACCGCCACTATCAAATCCCCCACCTCCATCAAACCCAGAACTACTTCCGAAATCTCCAGAACTTGAACTGTCATTACTCGATGTTGAACTATGATCGTAGGTTGTGTCATCATCTGCCGGACGCTGACTCCAAGACCTGTTCGCAGTATCATGCACAGATTCAGCGCGCATTACGTTTGACTGGGCATTGTCGAGGATCATATAGAGAATCAACCAATCTGTCATAGTCATACCAGAATATTGAGTCTCCGCTTGTACATACTGCTTCCGAGCCTCCTCAAGATATGTAGTAGCTTTTGACGATGACTTACCATCAGCGATCTTCTTCTCGGTATCTTTGATCATTTTAGGTAAGTTCTTCAGCAATTCTGGACCTTCTCTTCGGGCCTTCTCTGCGAAGGCAATCTGATTTTTAACTCGACAAGTAATATCATCAAGTGACTCACCCAAGTGCAAGGAAAGTAGCTTACTGTGAAGTTTGGAATCATAGACTGTCTTACTTGTAACCTTCAGACAATCGAATGTCGAGAATGAAGCCTTCAATTTTGCGAACATTTTACGTGTTTCTTCATTCACGTCGGAATTTTTGATCGCTTTTTCGACCATCGGAAATTTTTTCTTGAGTCTTTCTATTTCCTCGAAAAAGTTTCTACGATCAACTGCAGAAGCAACCGAATACGCAATATATAGACCAACAAGAATCACTATGATTGCTATTCCAAAGAAAATAACAAGCGTTTTTAGGTTATTTGGGAAGCCACCTGACTTTTCTGTTGGACCAACTACTGAGGACTCCTGCGGAATCTCTTTCACTGGAGCAACATGTACAGTATTGGTATCGAAGACTCGCATGATCGCATGTGTTCCGTCGATAATACCCTGCTGCATATTACCTGCTTTGAAGCGTGGAAGTACTGCAGTATCACGGATCGTGTCTGCCTGACTATCGGTAAGGGTCTTACGTGCACCCTCTGCTATTCCGATACGCATCTTGCGTTCTTTAGGAGCGATGAGGAATACGATGCCGTTACTTTGTCCACGCTTACCGACACCCCATTCGTTTGCAAGATCTCTTGTATAGTCCTCGATGCTCTTGTTATTGAGCCAAGGTACTGTAACGACTGCAATCTCGATTGTGTTACTTTTTTCGAATGCGATCAAATCATCATTCAATGCTTTGCTTTGTTCCTGCGTGAGGAGTCTAGCAAAGTCACTGACATAGCCAACAGGTTTGGGATACTGCTGTGCGTTGCTCGTAACCATCATAATTGAGAGCACTAACAACATTACCTGCAATACATATTTCATTGTGTTCCTTATTGTTGTGGAAGTTGATTTTCAAGGGCTAAACCACATTGGTCAGCCTGACTTTTACTGAAAAAACAATAACATACTTTACTATAAAATGCAAGTTCTTATACAATTAATTATCATTCTACTTACTCAAATTGTTGAAGCAGCTCAAAGTAAGCTAGTATTCTAATACCCTACCAACTCTAGATAGTGCGAAACTCAACGCGACAATGCTATAGTTCAAATCATCCCTATGAAGGTAGATAATCACTCCTCCCCCTCCTCACTCCCCACTTTCCCCGTCTTCTCAAACTCCTTTAGAGCCTCAGTGATCGGATCAAACTTGCCGAGGAGAATAGCTGGCATATTGTGCCATGACTGCTTGATGCGATGATCTGTCACACGATCTTGAGGATAGTTGTAAGTACGGATCTTCTCAGAACGTGAACCTGTACCTATTTGCCCCTTGCGATCAGCTGCGAACTTTTGTGATTCTTGCTCC